>DASXPQ010000388.1:0-6863 GCA_036493575.1 Pirellulales bacterium | reverse complement strand
CGTCCAAAATGGCGACGTCGATCATCCACACATTTCGTCCACGCCACACTTCTGGGCTGTGGCGGAGCGCTGGCCGCTAGTGAAATCGCTTTATCCGCAGGCTGTGCCCAAGCCGCCAGTGAAGTTGCCCGAAACGGTGCGGCAAAATTGGGAATCGGCGGAGGCCATCGTTACCTTGGTGCGCGGTCGCATGCAATGCAGTGGACCGGTCACCGCCGAACAATTGGGCGAGAAACTTTCGCTCGATGCCGACCAGGTGTTTACCGCACTGGAAGCGGTCGAAGCGGAAGGCACCGTGATGCGGGGACAGTTCACACAGGAATCAGTCGTCAATGGCCAGCGACCAGTGGTCGGTACTGATCCAAAGCAAGCGACGGATGGTAGTTCTGCCCCCAACGGACAATCTCGTCGCCATCCCTCAGCCCTCGCCCCCCGTTCCTCGACGCCTACTGAGTGGTGTGAACGGCGGCTGCTAGCCCGCATTCATCGCAAAACATTGGACGGGCTGCGGCGGCAAATCCAGCCGGCCGAGCCGCACGACTTCATTCGCTTTCTGGTGCGCTGGCATCACTTGGAATCCGGCACCCAATGGCACGGTCGAACCGGACTGCGCAAAGCGATAACTCAGCTGCAAGGCCTGGAACTTGCTGCCGCTTTATGGGAACGCCGCATTTTGCCGGCGCGATGTGACGAATACGATCTTCGTTGGTTGGACGAACTTTCGATGTCGGGCGAATTGGCCTGGGGCCGACTGTGTCCGCCGCACAAGGATTCGGATGATGCTCCTAGCGGGGCCGGCTTAAGTCGGGCCGCGCCAATTTCGCTGATGCTGCGAGAGAATCTTCCTTGGCTGTTGCCGCAGCAGCGGGAAAACGTCGAAGCACACTGCCGAGCCGGCGCCGCTGCTGTGCTGGAAGCACTGCGACAACGCGGCGCTCTATTTCCGGACGAACTGGCGGCACTCACTGGTTTGTTGCCATCGCAGCTCGACGAAGCGCTGCACGAATTGGCGGCGCTGGGCCTGGCCACGGCCGATGCCTTTACTGCGGTACGAACGATTTCCGGCACCGCCACCGACCGACGGCGCGCGGAAAAACGCCGTCGAGCAAGGCGGTTGCGACGCGAATTCACCACTTCCCCCACGGGGCGTTGGTCGCAATTTCCAGGCTTTCTGCCCAAGGTCGATGAAGGGCAGGCTGCCACGAGTTGGGCCTGGCAGCTACTGCGGCGCTGGGGAATTGTGTTCCGCGATTTATTGGACCGTGAATCGGCTGCGCCGTTTTGGAGCCGGTTGGTACCGGTATACCGTCGATTGGAAGCGCGCGGCGAAATTCGGGGTGGTCGGTTTGTGCGTGGCGTGGCCGGCGAGCAATATGCACTGCCGGAGGCCGTGGAATTACTCCGCAGCATGCGCGACGAACCATCTGAGAATGCAACGCTGGTGCTATCGGCTGCCGATCCGGTGAATTTGTGTGGATTGATAACCGACGAACCGCGCATTCCGGCAGTGCACACCAACACGGTGGCAATTCGCGATGGCCATCTAGTTGCTGCTTGCCAAGCTGGCGAAATTCAATGGTTTGAAAACATTTCGCCTGAAGCAATTGAGGAGCTAGTTCATCGATTGCGGTTGCAGTATCACCTTGCTGAAGCTGGAAACCAAACGGCTGCTGCATCTGCTCATGGTTTTGCAGCGTTACCGGAGGCCGCTTCTGTCTCTGAAAGACGATCTCGGTAAAATTTCAACCGCGCTGAAATACCTGCGGCCAATTGTGCATCGTGTGCGGCCTGCGCCAGTTTCAGAGCCTGTTGCGCTGATGCGATAGCCTCCGAGTATCGTTCAGCGGCCGCACATGTCGATGCTAAATTGACGTATGCCTGAAGAAAATCGGGGTTAACTTGCACGGCCTGCTGAAAATGATCGATGGCTTCTGGAAATTGATGTCGCGACGCCAGCATCAAACCTAAACTATGGTGGGCCTGCGGATAATCGGGCTGCAGCTCGAGCGTTTTTCGATATTCCAGTTCCGCATCTGCCGGACGGCCGACAGCTTCCAGTGCCATGCCAAGCAAGTAATGCGCATCGGAATAAACCGGCAGGATTTCAATTGCTCGCTGATAGTGGGGAATGGCCTCGGAAGGCCGATTTAAATTGACCAGTGCATCGCCCCAGTTGAGTTGGGCCGGTGCACAAATGGGATTCAGGTTAAGGGCCGCTTCGTAGTGTGTAATGGCCTTTTCAAATTCGCCGATCTTGGCAAATTCCATTCCAACGTTTGTCTGTAGTAACCAACTGTTTGGATTTCGTTCCACGCTGTTTTCATATAAAGCTAGGGGATTGCCATACAGGCTGGCCTGCCGCCATGTCAGAAAAGTTAAGATTACAGCAATCATCCCGGCAACTAGTGCCACGGGTTTCTTCGCAGCTAGAAATCTATCGTTGCCAAAACAAAGCGTCGCGGCCACAAGCGCCAGCACTCCGATGATGGCAATGTGCTGGTAATGATCGGCCACCAGCGAATGTCGCATATAGCCCACATCGGTAAAACCCATTGCAGGCAATAAGGCGACACAAAAATACAGCCAAGCCAGCAGCGCTCCCCGCATCCAGCGGCTGCGATTGCGCTGCCACCACAAGCCAATGGTCACTGTCACAGCCGCCAACAGCGGCAACCACCACAGCAGATTGCCAGGCTGTATGTCCCAGTCCGGATAGACAAACATCAAATTAATCGGCAGCAGCGCTTTAGCCAGATAGAACCACACCACCGCGCCGGCGCCGAGCAAACGCTGCAAAAAGTTTGCATGGCGAATGATGTCGCCCGAGCCCCGCGTTTGAAACCAAACATCCACCGCGGTCAGAACTGCAGCGACGGCAAAGAATGGCAGGAAGCGAAAAACATCTTGCCAAGTAATTCGGTCTCGCTGCCACCACACCATCAACAGCAGCATTAAGGGCAAAATCGCCACTGAACCCTTACTGAGCATGGCCAAGATGAAAGCCGACAGACTCAGCCAATACCAGCTGTTGAAGAAAGTTGCTCCTGCGATTGTCGTTCTCGACTGTCGCCCTTTAGTCTGTCGCCCCTTGGTCTGTTCCAACGGTCTCTCTTCCCCCTTCAGCCACCACAGAATCGAAAGTAAGAAGAAGAATAGTGCCAGAAGATTTTTGCGCTGCGCGATCCAAGCGACCGACTCCGCATTCACCGGATGCACGGCGAACAGCAGAGCCGCCAACCAGGCGCCGGGGATGCGTAGTTTTCGCAGTACGAGCCAAATCAGCAACGAATCGGCAATGTGTAAAATCAGATTCGTGACGCGGTAGCCCGTCGGTTGCAGGCCCCACAGCCGCCACTCCAACCACAACGTGGAGTTGGTTACAGGCCAATAATCAAAGGCTTCGTTGGTACACCAGAAACGATAAAGACCGTCCGGCGATTTGATTAGCGCACTATGCGTCAGCAATAAATCATCGTCAAAGATGAAATCGCCTGTCAGCGAAGGAAGTAGGCCACGATTGCCGCACCGGCGATTAGTGCTGCTCCGATCCATTTCCACCGTGCCGTCAGCGCGGGCAGCTTATTGGATTGATCTGGCAATGACTGCGGCGTTGGAGTGCTCCGGAACGACATGAATGAGCGAAAGCTTTCCTGTGGCGGCAGACGACGAGGGAGGAATTTGCGGCTGAACCAACTAGTCTGACTTCATTTTACCTTGTCGTCGAGCTGGAGCGATGTGCCGTCAGCCAGGCTTCAATTTGCGCCGCCAAATTCTCTTGATTGTGCATTCGTGCCAACGCCAGTGCAGTTTCTGCCGCGGGCACCGCCGCGGCCGCGTCACCGGCTACGGATTGAGCCAACGCCAGCCCGACATACGCCTGTTCGTAATCGGGCTTTAAACTCAACGCTTCTTGATAATGGCTGATGGCTTCCTGCAATCGGCCTGATTTGACTAAGACGTTGCCCAGGTTGTTGTGCGTTTCCGCGGAATCAGGCTTTACCCGCAGGGCCTGCTGGTAATGATCGATGGCTTCCTGAAATAGCCCAGACTTCGTGAGGACGATGCCCAAATTGTTATATGCCTCCAGGTAATCGGGTTTCAACTTCAGCGCTAATTGAAATTGCGCGACGGCGTGCTCCAGTTGACCCATTTGCAAAAGCAGACTACCAAAATTATTGTGCGCCTCGGCGAAGTTGGGCTCACACTCGAGGACAAATTCAAAATGAGACTGCGCTTCTAGCAAACGGCCGGAAGTTGCCAGCGCCATGGCATAGTTGTTTTCTGCGTCAGGGTGTTTCGGTTGCAGGCGAAGTGCCTGTTGGTAATGATCGATAGCATCTGACAACCGCCCGACGTCGGCCAGTCGCATCGCTAGGTTGTTATGCGCTTTGGCACTGTCGGGCATTAGCTCGACTGTTTTCTCAAATTCAACGATCGCCTCTTGTGGTCGATTGGCCTGTGTCAGCGCGTCGCCGAGATTATTATGCGCAAGCCCGCTTGCTGGATTGTTATCGACTGCGTTTTGGTACAGTGCCAGTGCGCTGGCATAGAGACTGCTTTGCTGCCGGACCATAATTGTTAGCGCCACCACAACAGCCGTGACGGCAAGGCCCGTCGCTGGTCGAACTGCTTCTGGGAGTTTCTTCCAACCGGAACAAATGGCTGCGGCGGCAAGCACTGCGACAGCAATCATGGCGATGTACTGATAATGGTCTGCCACCAACGAATGCCGCATGTAACCGACGTCGACAAATCCCATTACTGGTACGAGAGCAACCATGAAAAACGCCCAAGCGAACCATGCGGGACGCCACCATGTTGAGGACACCGATTTGACTTTCCACACCAGCAAGATTGTTGCAGCGATTGACGCCAGTAATGGCAGCCACCAGAAAAACTTGGCCGACTGAATGTCCCATTGCGGGTAGACAAACGTCAATCGCAGTGGCACGAGCGCCTTGCCAAGATAAAACCATATTACCGCGCCGGCCCCCAGCAATCGCTGCAAGGCGGTTACGTCTCGAATGGCATTGCCAGGACCTTCAGCCTGAAAGTGCATATCGACAACGGTCAGAACCGAGGCAACCGCAAGGAACGGCGCGGCTCGCAAGAAATCTCTCCATGTAATTCGCTTCCACTGCCACCACACGATCAACAGCAGAACAATCGGTAATATGGCGACCGAGCCTTTGCTCAGCATCGCCAGAATGAATGCTGCCAGGCTCAGCCAATACCAGATGCCAAAAGATATTGATCCTGTGTCTCTTTCTCTCAGATCTCGCCCTTTGCTCTGTGTCTCTCGTCTGTCGTCTTCTTTTAACCACCACAAAATCGACAGCAAAAAGAAAAACATCGCCAGTACATTTTTTCGCTGAGCGATCCAGGCGACGCTTTCCACATTGACCGGATGTACCACAAACAGAAGCGCCGCCAACCAAGCACCGGGGATGGCCAGTTTCCGCAACACCAGCCATAGTAGTAATGCATTAGCGATGTGGAGCAGCAGATTTGTGACGTGGTAACCCGTCGGATTCATGCCCCACAGCCGCCACTCCAACCACAGCGTGGTGTTTGAGACCGGCCAATAATCGAGCGCCTGTTTGGTGAACCAAAACCGGTACAGCCCGTCGGGCGCTTTGATCAGCGAATTGTGCGTGAGCAGCAGGTCGTCATCTAAAACAAACCCGCCGCTTCGCGCCGGCCAATATGCCCATAGCACGGCGGCAATAAGAATAACTATTCCGATTAAGCTGCGACGAAGAGTTTGTGCTTGTACCTGCCTCAAAATGTGGGCATAGGTTAGAGACACAATCTTTGCGATTTTTATGCGGCCGGATGCATCCATACAGACGCGCAGCAGCGCTAAAGAGTGGAAGAGGGTAGTCTGGGCACCCTCGCGACGATACCCAAAAACAGTGCCTAGTCGAAGGCCAATTTACGGCCGGAGAAATCAACCAATCCCTAAGAACAGCTGGCTATTTTTCCGGCGCAGTTATGGCAAATAGCAGATTCCGCGTCGAGATATACAGCACGCCATTGGCGACAATCGGCGTGCTATAAATGCTGGAGCCCATATCGATGCCTCCGGGATTTCCGTCGGCATCTTTGGAAATCAACTCCTTGGTCGGACTGAGCTTAAATACCAGCATGCTGCCGTCTTCATTACCCAGATAGACTTTGCCGTCGGTAATCAGCGGCGAGGCCCAACTGGCAGCCAGCATGTCGTGCGTCCAATGGCATTTTCCGGTCTTTGCATCCAAGCAGTGGATGATGCCGCAAAAATCTCCGACCACTAAAATATCGTCCTTAATGGCCACGGTGCCGCAGGTGCGGTGCATGGTTTCTTCCGGCTCCAGTTTTCCATTGCCGTTAAGATCGGCTCCTTCATAGTGCCACACGCAGGCCGAGTTGGGATTGGGGCGCGTGAAATCGCCGTCCGCTTCCACGGCTGCTTGATTGCGCTTGTGTGCAATCGGTTTATTGGGGTCGGCTTTGTTGAACACTAATTCCGGGCTGACATCGCCGCGTTTTGTTGGATCGATGCACCACAAGTGCCCGCTGCCTTCGCCATGTTCGGGATCCTCGCCGACGCCGACGTAGATCAAGCCCTTGTAAATGACCGGTGTGGCAATGATGTGGTTCCGATCGGCACGATCGAGGGTGTATTTGGATTTTTTCGGATTACAGTCAAATTTCCACAGCAGTTTCGGTTCGCCGCCTGCGGTGCGCGGGTCGAAACTGTACACCCAACCATCGCCGCAACCCAAAATTGCTTGGGGTTGGCCGTCGATGACAGCATATGTGGGCGATGACCATTGGCCGTGCAACACGTTAGGTCCGGGTGAATTGTCGGTCCACAAAAC
>DASXPQ010000387.1:0-2347 GCA_036493575.1 Pirellulales bacterium | reverse complement strand
TTGGTCGCCAAGCAAGGCAGCTGCGTCACCTTTTCTGCGTCTTCCCTCAATTACATGCGCCGCAAAGCAATGCCTTCTTCCGCCATTCAAATTGCCGAGAGTAACGATAATTCGTGGTTTGCGGCTGACATTGACCCACCTCCAATTTTCACTAAAATGTTGCGGTTCTTGAAGTTATGAGAATCGCATGATGCTTGCGACAATGACTATTCCTACTGGAAATTCTTCCGAAACTCCTGGCGATTCGCTGGAACAGGCCCGGCGGGAAAAGCTTCGTAAAATCGGGGCCCTGGGAATTGATCCGTGGGGGTCACGCTTCGACGGTCACCAGTCGATTGGCGAAATTCGCCAACGAGAGTCCGAAATCGTCACTTCGCAGCCAAGTGCCGAAGGGCAGCATGCTGAACAACATGGCCCCAGGGTTCGTGCGGCGGGCCGCATCGTTTTGATGCGCGATACCGGCAAACTCATCTTTGCCAACATCCGTGATTGGACAGGCCAGGTACAACTCTATATCGGCAAAAAGCAGGTCGGCGACCAGAATTGGGAGCTAGCTCAATGCTTCGATTTAGGCGACATCATTGGCGTCGATGGCGAACTAAAGCGCACAAAAACTGGCGAGCTAACGATCTTCGTCGACAAATTATTCTTCTTGACGAAATCGCTGGAAACGCCGCCTGATAAATTTCACGGCTTAAGTGATCCGGAATTGCGACAGCGGCAGCGCTATCTCGATCTAATTCACGGCGACGGAGTACTGCCGCGGTTTTTGAATCGCACAAAAATTGTGCAATCGATCCGGCAAACACTGGCGGGCGAAGGGTTTGTCGAAGTCGAAGGGCCCACGTTGCACTCGATTGCCGGGGGGGCGGCGGCGCGGCCATTTGTCACACATCATAATGCGCTGGATATCGATCTGTTTATGCGCATTGCGCTGGAGCTGCATCTCAAGCGGCTGCTGGTCGGCGGCATAGAACGGGTTTACGAACTGGGCCGTGTGTATCGCAACGAAGGTATCAGCCTCCGGCATAATCCTGAATTCACAATGCTGGAGTTGTATCAGGCTTACGGTGACTATTGCACGATGATGGATCTGACAGAAAAGATGATCGTCAACGCCATTCGCGCCACGGGCCAAGACTTTGTCCTGCCCTACGGCGACGCAACTATTAATTTCACGCCGCCATTTGCCCGTAAGACCTATGATGATTTAATTCAGGAACACACCGGCGTCGCCGGAACCGATCAAGTCTGCATCAAAGCCCTTGCCGAAAAAATTGGTTTTGACACTGCGGGCAAACATCCCGACGTGATTAAAAGCGAAGTGTTTGAGGAATGCGTAGAAGACAAGCTGGCCGGACCGGTGTTTGTGACGGATTACCCCGCCAGCATTTGCCCGTTAACCAAGCGAAAACAGGATAACCCTGCAGTCGCCGAGCGCTTCGAACTGATCGTCAACGGCATGGAAGTGGCCAATGCGTACACCGAGCTGAACGATCCTGATTTGCAAGCCCAATTGTTTCACACGCAACTGGCCGGGCAAAAGGAAGAAGACTCAATGGCCAAGATGGATCACGATTTTATTCGTGCGCTGCGCCACGGCATGCCGCCCGCCGGCGGGTTGGGAATTGGTATCGATCGCTTGGTCATGCTGCTCACCAACAGTACTTCGATTCGCGACGTCATCTTGTTTCCGCTATTGCGTCCGGAATCATAAACGGAATGTCAACCGCCAAAGGATTGGCCCATGTATAAACTGCTTCTCTGCTGGCGCTACCTGCGGACCCGCTATATCGCCCTAGCGTCGATCATTAGTGTCACGCTCGGCGTGGCCACGATGATTGTGGTTAATGCCGTGATGGCCGGCTTCTCGAACGAAATGGAACAGCGGATGCACGGAGTGCTTTCCGACTTAGTGATCGATGGTCACGGATTGAACAACATCGAGAATCCCGATTTTCTGATGGATAATCTCCGCCAAGCAGCCGGGCAATGGATTGAAGGCATGACCCCAACCGTGCAAGTGCCAGGCATCATCAGTTACATGGCGAACGGCCAATTACGACAGCTACAAATTATGTTCATCGGCATCGACGAGGCCACGCATGCCTCGGTCAGCGATTTTTCCAAGTACCTGCAGCATCCGGAAAACCGCAAGCAATTAAGCTTTCAGCTCCGCGATGGCGGCTACGATGTGCGTGATCATCAGGTGGGCGACAAAGCCCCGTTACGCTCCGACATGGAGCAAGCCGGCTGGAAATGGCGGCGAATCATGGCGGAACGCCAGAAGGCTATGACAGCAACACAGGCTCATGAAATGGGGCATGAGACACAAGAGCGGACTTCG
>DASXPQ010000386.1:0-4597 GCA_036493575.1 Pirellulales bacterium | reverse complement strand
AGCACAATTGCCGTCGTAATGTGCGGACCGGCTCGAAGCACTTGGGCAGCGCTCGTGTACGTAGCCACCGATAGCAATCTTTTCGGAACCATGGATACAGCGACGGGGAATTTTCAGCAAATCAGTGGAATTGGGCCGTCCACTTCGCTTGCCTTTGGGTCTGGCGGTCAGCTATACGGATTAGTCGATGACGCCCACCAAGTTATTAATCTCTACAAGATTAATACGACAACGGGAGCTACAACATTGATTGGAGACACCGGATTCCATTCTCAAAGCGACGGCATCATTAGTTACGGCCTTGGCTCAATTCCGAACGGTACACTCTACACCTTTCGATACGGCACGGCCGGAGTTTCAAACATCTATACAATCAATCCGAGTAACGGTGTGCCAACTCTCATCGGCAGCGCCGGGGTTCCGCTTGAAGGAGGAATTCAGGGGGACAGCGGCGCGCACCTCTTTGTGACGCAGGGACAGGCTGGCAACGGTATCTACCAAATTAACTCCGCAAATGGACACGGCACACTGTTAGGCAATTCCAACGGCGGTGCCTCCGATGCAATTGCATTTGTCAACCAAACGATGTACGCCTTTACTCTCAGTGGAGCGATTGACGCAATTGACTTGACAACTGGCCAAAGTTCCCAGGTGGCGAGCTATAACGTCGCGTCCCTAGGACAGATCGACGGCGCCGCGGCGCCTTTCGCCGTCCCCGAGCCCGCGAGTGCGGTGCTGGCAATCGCTGGTGTATTGGTGCTCGTCGGATGCTCTTCAATTTTTGTCCGTCCGCAGGTCTCTCGCGTCGATGAGAATAAGAGATCGTGATCGGGATGTCATAAAAAAGGGCCGATGTCGTGTGGAGGATCGGCCGCATCAACCATTTTGAATCCTGCATCCGTAGCAGTTCAGTCATTGCTGCTCCCCAACACAGTAGGTTGACAGTCGGGGCAGATACCCAAGTGTGTTTGCCAATCCAGACAACTTTCGTTGTCGCGATCGGAAAAGCCCTTGGGCACGAGCGAACTTTCGTAGGACTGCACTTCGGTGATTTCCTCCCAGTCGGTCGGCAATGCGTCAACGCAGTCGAAGTCATCGCGATCGCAGGCGACGCAGCCTAAGCGGATTCTGCCATTCATAACCTTGCTCCCTGAAAACCTGGAATACGGCCGATGCACGCCACCGGCTCGCCGGACGCTTGTCGTCCAGTGAGTCAGCGGATGCGTTCGATCTACCCGAATCAGAATGAAATAGAACAAGGTGGCGGTGATCGAGCGAGCAACCACCGGCACCCACTCGACCGTATCACACAAGGCATCCTTAAGGAAAAATGATCGGTGCGTCGTGTCGATTGTCGGGCTACTACGATATTACGTGCAGACCATCTGGCGCTCGCAGAAACATTTGGCAGCAGCCAAGCGATTTCGCACGCTTCGCGCATTTAGTTCGGTTCGGAGTCGAGCATTGCCAGTGAGGTCTGAATCTGCCTGGTCGTCCGAAGCAGTTGGGTACGGATGGTATGCAGTGCCTTGCGAGCGTGTGTTACGACGCAGTAGTAGTCGTCATTCAAGGCCGCGATCAAGGCCGGAACCGCCGCTGCCGCCGCGCTGCCGATCGCTCCTAGTTCCTCGGCAGCGCGGCTCCGGACAATGAATTCGGGGTGCGCAAGAGCGACCATCAACGCCGCGACATCATCATCGCCCGCGAGGCCAATCAGCCCGAGGACCTTTGCCGCAGATTCGACGACTTTGAAATCGCTGTCCCGCAATGCCGCAATCAGTGCGGGCACGGCCGAGCGCGCCGCGGGGCCAAACGCAATAAATGCGTTCTCTATGTGCTCACGCACGTTGGAGCATGGATCGCGGAGCACTACGATCAGACTCGGAATCGAATCCGTGGATTTAGGTCCAATAATGCTAATCGCCAACGCAACGCTTTCTCGCACGCTCAGGTCGGGATCATTCAAAGCCGTGATTAAAGCCGGCAGCGCCGGCCTAGCATTCTCGGCGAGAAGACATCCCAATGCAAAGGCGGCGTGTTCCCGCACAATGGATGCCGAATCGTGCAATGCTTTGGTGAGCGCTGGCACTGCGGCTGCGCCATGATTTGCGATCGCTACGGTCGCGTACTTGCGAACCACACGATATGGGTCTTGGAGGGCGTTCGTGAGGCCGATGAAGGTGCTTTCATCTTGTGTATCAATCAAGGTCAACATGTTGGCAGCTTCAGCTCGGACTCTAGGCGATTCATCCTGTAACGCAGTCGCCAGGCCGGTCAGCAAGATACCTTCCGGCTTACATCCTCCTATGCTCGTTGATGCCAAACTCCGTATGGCCTCCGCTCGGACTTTGGGATTTGGATCTCGAATTGCCACCATCCAGTCTGCAACAGTTTGCACATTGGACAGCTTGTTAGGCGTGCGGGAGGATTTATGCATCGCGGACACCTGATTTTGACTGTCCACTGGAAACGGCAATTGAGATCTTTTTTTGGCGGAAGGCTGATGGAATTTTTACTTTGCCTGCCGCTTATGTTCGTGGCGCCCATGAGCTCGAAACAAAACTAGAATTCCGGCTCTCTCTCGCCGCAGCCGGGACAAAACATGCGCCGCAACTGTTCGCGAAAGGCTTGCAAGAACTCCTTTTGGCGGACTTCATCGGTAGCCGTAAGATCATGAGCGGAAGCACTCTCTCCGGCGGTATTCGCATCGCCGGTTGTCGACGGATACAGGGCAACCGAGTCGCCATAGGATTGCCAGGGCGGCGTGAGTTGCTCGCGGGACTGAGATTGGCGGCCGCAGCGTGGACAACAGGCGATCGCCTCCGGCTGAAACCATTTCGAATTGCAGCAGGCACAGACGTGGTAGTAAGAGGACATCAGGGACTCCTCCTGTCGGCCGGGTGGTTCGGTAACGTTGGCGCCGCGATCCCCAACCGCTGGCAAAGTAGATGTGCGGCTTCCAGGAGCGGTAAGCCGGTGGCCAGTGCATACAGATCGAGCTGATTCCCCTTCGCATCGCACTTTGGCTTGAAGCAACGAAAGACATGCTTTTCGGCGTTGACTGAAAAACTCCGACTCTGTTCACTGCTGCTACGATGTACTGGGCACGGTCCGCGCCACTGTGGTCCGTGCTGGGACACCGGCTGCCACTGCAACAGCTCCAGCACCTGCCGAATCGTGACTTGCCGCCGTAACTCTGCAAAATCGATCGGCCCCAGCCCCCGCTCCCGCCCGAACAGAGAAGAGGAATCCGTATGCGTTCCTGGCGCACAGTTCGCGGCTGGTACGGATCGTCCAGATTGTGCGTTCAAATTGTGGAATTGATTCCGCATAGCGTCCTGGAAAATAAAAAAATGGGCCTGGTGGTGCAGCAAGGCCCAACACACTAACCGCGACGCTCAGCTCGATCCTCAGCTTGTCGTTCGACAATCCAAGAATTAGCCAAAAGCGCACACTGGGAGAGTTCCAACAATTGGCTGTCCAAGTAGCTGTTGGTTTCCACGTATTCTTCCGCGTCGTTTTTATACGAACGGATAATCGTGGTGTTGTAAAACGTGCGACCATTGTCTCCCCCTTCGTTCGACCAGATCGACGCAGTGGTTGTACCGACGCGAATCTTGTGACAAGGGTGAGCCTTCGTCTTATTTTCTTTGCGAGCAGTAGTCGTAGCCATTCGCCACCATCCTTTCAGAATGAGAGAAAATCGCTTGCCAACAGCGGCAAGCAAACATGCGTACGAACCTAACCACCTAAGCTGCACCACCAGCCCACAGAGAGTTATGCGGCGATTCGCGGTCAGTGTGACCTAAAAAATGCAATTGATTTTTCCACTAAGCACCGCAATTTTTGCGAGTACCGCTTGCTTGGGGAAGGAAAACCTGGAATCGATGGAAAGTCTTTATTACTGATGCAAAGCGATGTTTGAGTTGGGTTGACCGATGAGCGGCACTGCCAACGGCGAAGATCGATTCAAAAGTTGCGACGCATTCGGTTCCCTTCGTCCTGGTGGCTCGGCGGCATTGCCGCGCTCAAGCCGACCGTGAGTGGCACACCTGAGGCACAATGTGCTGCATGGGGCTACAAGAGCCTCGAAGATAGTGAATGACAAATTGGAGATATGAAAATGGAAAACAAGCCCGCGTTTACTGCGAAATTAAAAGGAATAGGCATCTCGGTTTTCGAAAATAAAACCGATGGTCGTCTTTGGTACAGTGCTTCACCGTCTCGACGCTTTGTCGATTCCGGCAGTAAGGAAGCCAAGTACACCGGTACCTTCAACGGCATCGCCGACTTGGTGCTGTTGCGAGAAGTGGTCAATCAAGCCGTGGCTTGGATTGGCGACCAGCAAGCGACAGGAGACGAGGAGTAAGCAGTAAACCGGCGGCTCGGCGGCGTGGAGGCATGACAAGGATTGCCAGAACCCGCCGCCGGACGCCTTTTTGCCAGAGATGAGCGATGGTGAAGGAAAAGACCTATAACGGCTTTACGAACTATGAAACATGGGCAGTCTCACTATGGCTAGGCAATGATTATGCCAGCTATCAGAATTGGCGAGAAATTGCTCGGGAAGAATGGGAACAAGTGAAATCGGCAGCGA
>DASXPQ010000385.1:0-3471 GCA_036493575.1 Pirellulales bacterium | reverse complement strand
TGTGGTGAAAGTCGTCGTTCCAAACCGCATCCATATCGAAACCGCCTTCACTGGCCGGCCGCACAGTCCTTGCTTCTCCGACTGCGTTTTCAGCAACGAGGTAAACTCCGCGGTCGCCGGCCGCCCTGCGCGCTGCCCGATTCACGGCCGCCAAAATATGCTGCGGCGATGCGTCGTGGATGGCATGGGTGGCGTCGTAGCGGTAGCCGTCTAAATGAAATTCTTCGATCCAGTAGCGCGCATTGGCTTCAAAGAATTCCCGAACCGGGCCAGCTCTTTCATCGTCGAAGTTGATGGCCGCCGCCCATTCGTTCTTGTAGCGTTTCGACGTAAAATTGTCGGCATACTCGCCCAGATAATTGTCGACGTTGCCGAAGTGGTTGTAAACCACATCCAAAATCACGGCCAAGCCCGCGCGGTGAGCTTCGTCGACAAAGCGCCTGAAATCGTCGGGCTGTCCGTACAAGCGTGTCGGGGCGAACATGCTCACGCCGTCGTACCCCCAGCCGAACCTGCCCGGAAAATCTGCAACAGGCATCACTTCGATCATCGTAATGCCAATGCGTGCAAGCTCTGCAAACTCCAGTGCGGCAGCAGCATAAGTTCCTTGTGGAGTGAATGTGCCCAGATGCATTTCGTAAATTACCTGGCCGCGCGGACCGACACCTTTCCAATTTGTATCCGTCCAGCTGAAGCGACGATGATCGATAATCTGCGACAGGCCGGCCGGCCCATCCGGCTGAAAGCGCGAGGCAGGGTCGGGCAAAACGCGCTGAGCCTGATCTAATTTAAAACCATAGCGCATGCAGTCACGTGCGTGATCAGTCAACAGTGAGAAATAACCGTCGCCTTCCTCTTGAAGACGCAACTCCTCTTGCGACGATTTGGAGTCTGTCGCTAGAACGACGTAGACTCGCTTCGGCTTGGGTGCCCAAAGGCGGAATGAGATCTTGCCGTCCGGCAAAACTTCCGCGCCGATCGGAAGCCGGCGGTCGATTTGGTGTCCGCGAGATTTTTGCATGGACCAAAACTAATCAACGAACATTAAATTGATGTTTCCACAGCCGCACCGCCTACTTAGCAAACGAGGTGCCCAGCGGCGCAAACGTTATCTGTTTTTCGTGGCATTAATTGCCGAATGATACGGCGGCGACCCAGCCACGGCCAGTTCGACAGCGATTAATTCAAGCGGGTAACGATAACAGATGGTATTTCCGATTCTGTCTCGGCGTCAGATCTGCGCCGTAGAATTGTTAATATGTTGCGGTTGACTGGCCCCAAAAGTGCAGATGGCCTGTCGTCGCTGCCTACCCATCTTATAATGATCAGCAGCGTCCATCGTTAAAGAGTTTTCGAAATGACCGCAGAACTTACCACGCAGCAACCCCAAAGCAGTGATCCGCACCCCGTCGCTGCGACGGAAGGCGTTCCGCAGTGGTACAAAGATGTTGTCATTTACCAGCTGCATGTCCGCGCCTTCTACGATAGCAATGGCGATGGCATTGGCGACTTTCCTGGCCTGACAAGCAAGCTCGACTATTTGCAGGATTTGGGTGTCACTGCGTTGTGGCTTCTGCCCTTTTATCCGTCGCCGCTAAAGGACGATGGCTACGACATCGCCAACTACACCAACGTCCACCCAGCTTACGGAACGCTGCGCGATTTCAAAGCCTTTCTCCGTGAAGCCCACGCACGTGGTCTACGGGTCATTACCGAATTAGTGCTGAACCATACTTCGGACCAGCATCCTTGGTTTCAAAGGGCCCGCCGGGCCAAGCCGGATTCACCACATCGCGATTTCTATGTGTGGAGCAACACGCCGGAAAAGTACCAAGAAGCCCGCATCATTTTTAAAGATTTTGAGCCCTCGAATTGGACGTGGGATCCGGTTGCCAAGGCGTACTTCTGGCATCGGTTTTACTCCCATCAGCCCGATTTGAATTTCGAAAATCCACAGGTTCGACGCGAATTGCTGGAGACCGTTTCGTTTTGGTTGAACTTGGGGGTCGATGGAATGCGTCTCGATGCGGTTCCCTATTTATTCGAGCGCGAAGGCACTAATTGCGAAAACCTGCCGGAAACGCATGCCTTCCTGAAAGAGTTGCGGCGCTATGTGGACAAAAACTACCCCGGCCGCATGCTGTTGGCCGAGGCCAATCAATGGCCGGAAGATGCCATTGCTTACTTCGGCGACGGTGATGAGTGCCATACCGCATTCAATTTTCCGGTGATGCCGCGGTTGTTCATGTCGAAGCAGATGGAAGATCGCTTCCCGATTGTCGACATCCTGCAGCAAACTCCGGCCATTCCCGCCAACTGCCAATGGGTGCTATTCCTGCGCAATCACGATGAGTTGACGCTGGAGATGGTCACCGATGAAGAGCGCGACTACATGTACCGTGTATATGCGCACGATCCGCAAGCGCGAATCAACCTGGGCATCCGTCGCCGGCTGGCGCCGCTATTAAACGACAATCGTCGCACCATTGAGCTGCTTCATGGATTGCTATTCTCGCTGCCCGGCACACCTGTGCTTTATTATGGCGACGAGATCGGCATGGGTGACAACATATATTTGGGAGATCGCAATGGAGTGCGGACTCCCATGCAATGGTCTGCCGATCGCAATGCCGGCTTCTCGCCGGCCAATCCACAGCGTTTATATCTTCCGGTCGTGATTGATCCAGAGTATCAGTACGAAACGGTCAACGCGGAAAATCAACGGAATAATCCGCAATCGCTGTGGTGGTGGATTAAGCGATTGATCGCGGTGCGGAATCAACATCCAGCGTTTGGCCGCGGCTCACTGGAATTGCTGCTGCCCGATAACGCCAAAGTGTTGGCGTTTGTCCGACAGTTTGAAGAAGATCGGGTGCTGGTGGTGGCAAATTTATCGCGATTTTCACAATACGTAGAACTCGATTTGTCAGCTGCCGACGGGTGCGTGCCAGTTGAGTTGTTCGGTCATCACCGTTTTCCGCCCATCGGCAAACTTCCGTATTTGCTCACGCTGGGTCCACATTCCTTTTACTGGTTCGCTTTGGAAAAGGCGCCGTCGGGCAGTGACGGCAAAACGGATCAAAAAACCAGCCGCATCAATTTACACGCCAGGTGGAGCGAAGTATTCCAGGGGCGGCCCAAAAGTCAGCTCGAATGGGCTCTGCGCGGATGGTTGCCGATGCATCGCTGGTTTGGCGGCAAGGCACGATCGATTCAGAACGTCACGATCACCGAATCGATTCAAATTGGCGGCACAAAAACGACCGAACAGGCAAAGTACTTGGCGCTGGCGCACGTTGAATATGTCGATGGAGAACCGGAAACGTATTTGCTTCCGCTGGGCTATGCGGCGGGTGAAGAAGCCGATCGGTTAATAACCCAATCCCCTTCACCAATCGTCTGCCAACTGAATCTCCGGGATGCCAAGCAGACGGGGGTGCTGTTGGACGCCACCAGCGATCCCACATTCAC
>DASXPQ010000384.1:0-6313 GCA_036493575.1 Pirellulales bacterium | reverse complement strand
AGACTTGAGTGCGGAGTAGCGCTGGTCGATGGCGGCCCAAGCCTTGTCGATGCCAACGTCGTCGAGTGCGCTGCAAGTGAGTACAACGGGCGAAGATTCATTTCCGGCGAGCGACTTCAAAACGAGGGCATATTGATGGGCGGCGGTTTGAGCGGCGGCAAGATTAGGTCCATCGGCTTTGTTGACTACAATGACATCGACCAGTTCCAAGAGGCCGCGTTTGATGGCTTGCAGTTCGTCCCCCGCGCCGGGCAACATCAGCGCCAAAAAACAGTCGGTGATGTTAGCGACCATGGTTTCGGATTGGCCGACGCCGACGGTTTCAATCAAGACGACATCGTATCCGGCAGCTTCGCACAGCAGCATGCATTCGCGCGTTTTGCGAGCCACGCCGCCGGCGGTTCCGGCCGATGGGGAAGGGCGGATGTAGGCGTTTGGCTCCGCAGCCAAGCGCGACATGCGGGTTTTATCGCCCAAGATACTGCCGCCGCTGATGCCGCTGGTGGGATCGACCGCCAACACCGCCACTTTTTTGCCGTGAGCAACCAGATGCACGCCGAGCGCTTCGATAAACGTGCTTTTGCCGACGCCGGGCACGCCCGTGATGCCAATGCGAATGGCGCCGCCGGTGCGCGGCAGCAGCTTGGTCAACAGTTCATCGCCCAATTGTTGATGCCGAGGCGTGCTGGATTCAACCAGCGTGAGCGCGCGGGCGAGAATCGTAATATCGCCGGCTAAGACTCCCGCTGCGTATTGATCGACCGTTAGTTCATGACGATCGGCGCCGGCAAAGTAAGACGGGGCGACCTGAAATGACGAAGCCGCAGAGGATTGATCTTTGCCGTGTTGTCCGTCGTCTTTTGGCATCGTGCGTTACGTTTTAGAGGTTTTCAATGTGCAGTTTACCCGGACGGCAACAAGCGTCCAACAGATCGATTTTGTGGATCGGGCGGACCCGATGTTCGCCATGCGGCTAAGCGCTGTGCGGTTTCCATTGCGGCGACTAGCGCCGCGAGGCAAGGGCTTAGCGGATAGCGCGCGGTTGCCGGCCTTTACTGGGCAGCGGGTGAATGTGGGTCGGCAGCGTGTAATCGGGACCTGGTTCCCCGCGCGCGATGCGAAATGCTGCCTGGCGGTATTCGGCAGGACTGGCCGAAACCAAACGCTGGAACACGAGTCGGAACCGGCGTAAATCGCCAAAGCCACAAGCCAAGGCGATTTTCGTTAGGGCCGATTGATGTGGATCGGAAAGCAAACGCTTTGCTTGATCGACCCGAATCTGGTTCAAAAAATCGTAGGGACTGCGGCCCAGGCTGTCGCGAAAACGATATTCCAAGCTGCGGCGCGACAGCGGCAGCTCGCTGAGCAATTCATCCACGCCAAAATGCTCGTGGACATGGTCGCGCATGAAGCGAATGGCTTCGGCCACGTAGGGGTCCTCCACGCATACCGTATCGGTGGAACGCCGCTGCACAATGCCGGCCGGCGGTATGCGGAGAGGTTTTTCCGGACCGGGTACGCCCTCCATTAGCTGATCCAGCAACCTAGCCGCTTCAAAACCCACCTGATAATCGTTACGCGAAATGCTGGTTAAGGGCGGATCACAAAAATCGCAGACGACGGGATCATTATCTACACCCATGACTGCCACATCTTCGGGCACGCGCAATCGCACCCTTTGGCAGGCTTCAATGACCATGCTAGCCCGTAAATCGGCGCTGGCCAAAATGCCAACCGGCGGTTTCAGTTTGCGCAGCCATTGTTCGATGGCTTGCTGTTGATCGTCCAGATTTTGTTTCGAACTATCGTCGACGGTTTGCACTTCCAGGAGTTTAACTTCTCCGCCGCTTTGATTGACCACGGAGCAAAAACCGTCGCGGCGCAACTGGGCATAGTACAAATCGCGGGGGCCGTAATATCCGAAGCGGCGAAAATTATGATCCACCAAGTGGCGGCCGGCCAGCTCGCCGATGGCATAATGGTCGGACGTGATTGAAGGCGTTTGCAGTCCGGACAAGTGCGTGGCCAAATTCACGACCGGAATTCCGATTTCCTGCGCCAATTTGGCGTCCTCGGGTGTATAGATGGCGCAAAATGCCCCGTCGCCATGCCAAAACTGCAACCATTCCATCGAGGTGCCAAACATTTCCGGCACCCGCGTGAACGACCAATGTGTGTTTCGCTTGGCGTAGTCGGTAATGCCATGAATTAGCCGGTCCATGTACTGCAAACCATGGGAGACCGACATGGCGATGCGCTTGCGCGGCCGAGCTTTCATGACGAGCCTGCGTGAAAAGGACCGGATAGTACAGTCCGTGCGTGAATAAACCCTATTTTCACCAGGATTGAGTCTTTTTGCAATGAGAGGGCTGCCGGCGGGTGCTGCTGATGGCGGCTGGCAACAAAATCTATGACATTCCCGCGGTCAGGGCATCCAAGTGCCGCGTGAAATGCTCCAACAAGATGTCGTTGTAGACAGTTTGATGTTCCTCGATGATTTGCCGCACGAGGGGACCCAATTTTGCATCGGTGAGCACTGATCCAAAGGTGCAATGCAAAAACTGCCGCCCTGGTTCAGTAAAACCGCGGCCCGGGGGAACATCGGACCAGCATTCCAAATAGATTTGCTGCAACTTTCGGTTGTCGGAAACCTCGTCGGGGCAGGGCAGAGCATCTACCGTTCCGGACACATGATAAGTGGCTTTGTCAGTGTCGTAATGTGCCCGCGCAAATTTTACGATTTCGCGAAACAGGTCGGGTTTGCACTCCGCCACCACCCGCAACGCCTCCATGTAACTGGTGCCGGCCGTTTTTACATGAAACAGCCCACGCGTGGCTTTAGCAAACATGCCGTAAATCGATAATTTGTCAGACCCGGAGTGCAAACTCAACTTATAGGGTCCCAGGAGTCTGGCAATGGCGGCATGATCGGCCAGGGAGGCGGATAATGTGGCCAGGTCGCCTTTGTAATCGACACCCTTTTCAAAATCACCGACAAATCGTGGGGCCAAACTCACCAGCGGTAAACCGTGGCGGCGTAGCTGATCGGCAATGATATAGTGCTCGGCGACGGAAGTCGGCTGATCGGTTTCATCAACGCTAAGCTCAATTTCGAAGGGTTGGCTGCGCTCGCCGGCTTCGCGTCGAATGCACTGGCCCATGTGAAGGGCATGCGTAATCGCTTTGCCATACTTCACGGCGGCGCGAATGACCGTTAGACGATCGAACACAACCCGCGGCCCGTCGAGCACTTTGACATCTTTGCCCAAGTACGAATCGACCCAATCGATCTCTCGAGAGATTTCCGAAAATCTCTGTTCTAAGACGGCGGGGGTGTAATCGTCGGATTTTCGATCGACGTAGTCCGACGGATCGATGGTGAAGAACACGAACCCCGCTTCGGCGGTTATGCGGACATCCTCAGGGGTTTTTAAATGGTCGGCGTCAGCGCCCCATGGTTCCGTGAAGCGAGCGTATTGGATTGCATCGACGGCCGCGCGCATTACTTGAGTGGCGGTACGCTGGGTTCGGGCCATTTCGCGAATGGATTGTTGCGCGAAAATGCCTTTGATAGAACCGCCTGCTTGCCGAAGCGCGGCAATGTGACCTGGCGTGGCATGGCCTAAACGATCGCCGAAGCCAAAACTTGGCTGCAAGCCCAAGGTTGTGGGTTTACTGCTCACAGACGGCAGGTTTTCCAAGGTGCTACTCGGCCGGTTCAGTACTCGATTTTTCAGCATCACAGCATACCATATTTTGAGACATTCGAGAGTCGCAGGTGATGGCTACACACCACCACCAAAGCCGTCGCTGGAGCAGCCAGCGTCGGCCGGCAATCGGCCGCTACTGCGCCTTTTTGATGGTGCGGGTAATTTGATCTAGATCGACCTGTTCGGTTTCCGACACGACAAAGTCTTTCTCTGCGTTAACCGAGACGTTTTGGAATGTCACCCGCGAAATGGGCCGCTCGGGCAACCCTCTGATTTTTCCGGCGTTGTGAGCGCTTTCGACGGTGACGTTCCGGAGATCGATATCCTGAATTTTTGGAATTTTGTCGGGGTCACCGCGAAAATCGGGCCGGTTGTTATCGACATACTGCAGGTCCAGCACGATGGCGTCGCGGACGTTCTTCATTTGAATATCGTCATAGTGGATTCGCTGCACCAAGCCGCCGGCACCGCGCATCGATTTAATACGAATGCCATTGTCGGTATTGTCCATCGTGCAATGGCGGAACAATACGTCGTGTACTCCATTGGCGGTTTCGCTACCGATGGAAAGTCCATGACCGTGATGGATATTGCAGTCTTCAACGAGAATATCGTGGCCGCCCGCCTTGATTACGACGTCGTCGTCGCCCACATCGATATCGCATTTACGAATCAAGACGTTGTTGCAATCCGACGGATCCATGGCGTCGGTGTTCGGCGCGTTTAATGGCGATTTGATTTTCACGTCTTCAATCAACAAATCAGACACCTTTCGGGGAACCAGGTGGAACATCGGGGAGTTGCGCAGCGTGACGCCCGAGATGTGCAACCGTTGGCAGCCGTCGATGACCACCATTTTCGGCCTGGGGTACACGAGGCGACCTGGTTGGGCACGGCTGGCGCGTTCCGACCAAGCCCACCACGTGGCACCGGCTCCGTCGATGGCGCCGGTCCCGCTAATTGCCACGTCGTGCAAATTATTGCCAGAAACAAACGGCGCGGGCATTTTTACTTTTTCTTTGACTTCATTCTGATCTTTCAGGGTTTCTGGCTCCGGCAGACCGAAATCGGTGAAGGTTCCAGCCGCTTGCAAGACGGCACCATCTTCCAGATGCAAATCGAGCTGGCTGCACAATTCAATCGGTAAGGTTAGATACACGCCTGCGGGCACGACCAATCGACCACCACCGGCCTTGTTCACTTCTGCGATTGCTTTGCGAATCGCCTCCGTGTCCCACGTTTTGCCGTCGCCAACGGCGCCAAAATCTTTGACGTTGAAAGTGCGATCGGGGATTTTTGGCAAAGCGGGGCTGATGTGCGAGAGCGATTCAACCGTCGGAACTGTTGCCACATCTGAAGCGGAGGACAAAGCCGCCTGAGCGACTGTCAGACATCCCAAAACCGCTGAATGGCAAAGAATCTGAAACAGCACCAAAGAGGGATGCTTATTTCGAGACCGCTGAAGCGTTCCCGAACGCCGCATGACTGTTGCCAGTGGAAATTGTCGAGTCGCCATGATTGTCCGCCTGTGAAGAAGTTGCTGAGGGAAGTGGGGCCTCAGCCCGAAACCAAAAAACGCGTGTTCGCCGTCAGAATAGAGGGACTATTCTCTGGTTTTTTCATAGTATTTTAACTGATTTTGCGCACGATAGTTCAACCCTCTCCGCTGTTTCCAATTCCTCCCATTTATACAGTCCAGAGAAGTTCTTTTCCAAATTTATCCGCCAATTTCCCCTGGGGGTAAGTACCCGGCGAGTAAAAACACGGAAACTATTGGGAGAGCAACTTCCATTTTGCGTAAAACGGCTCGCTGGATGCAAAACAGGTAAACCATTAACCTAATCGCAGATCGCGGTGCGCCGTTTTAGGTATTCAAAACAGTCCATCGCAAAACAAGCTCGCGTAAGCCAGAGGAACCATTCTCCGCAACAGGGAATTTTCATTTACTGAAAACAAGGCATTCATTTTCAAAGTTTTTTTGCTGCATAAAAGAAACTCCAATCATGCCTATTACTGTTAAGGACGTTGCCGCCACGGCGTCGGTTTCGTTAGGTACTGTTAGCCGCGTTCTCAATGGCGATCCTTCGGTGTCGACCGAAGTGCGCCAGCGGGTTCGCGAGGCAGTTGACACGCTCGGCTATACGAGGCTGCGAAGTCGCGGACGGGCGAATTCGTATTCCCCGCTTAAGGGGAGAAACATAGCCCTGGTGATGCTGGGCATGGATCGCAGTCTTGTGGATTTGCCCTCCGTCGCAGCCGCGATCCACGGCGCTGAAGCGGCGCTGAAAGAATTGGGCGCTAACATGTTGCTCGTTGACATTCCGCGCGCCGATCACTTGCCTGTCACTTTGGGTCGCAACCGCATCGACGGATTGTTGCTCAAAGGCGCTCTGCAAGCCGGATTATTTCAACATGCCAACATCGCGCTGGTTCAACGGCTCGAGCAAATTCCGACCGTTTGGTTTCTCGGCAAGCCCGCGGGAACTTGGGGAGATGTGGTGCAATCGAACGATCGAACCGTAGGGCGTCTCGCCGCCGAACATTTATGGCAACAGGGACACCGTCGGCTGGCAGTGTTAAATCCCAAACCAAACCAATCGACG
>DASXPQ010000383.1:0-4001 GCA_036493575.1 Pirellulales bacterium | reverse complement strand
GTCCCCGCCGCGCCGGAGCACGTGAAAAGTTTTTGGGCCTGCCTAGACAGCGTCGCCCGCGAGCGCAGCGGCTTGGCCATTACCGAAGCCTTTCCGCTGCGCTTGATGGAAGAGTTCGTCGCCCACAACCTGGCCGATGGCATACCGGCCTTCTTCGCTTTGGAAGGCGACCGCGTCATCGGCTGGGCCGACCTACGTCGCGAGCCGCGCCCGGCCCATCGCCACCGCGCCGTCCTCGGCATGGGCGTGCATCAGGATTACCGCAACCGCGGCGTCGGCCGCCAACTGCTGGAAACATTAATCGCCGCCGCCCGCCAAGTCCCCGACCTGGTGCGCATCGACCTCACCGTCTACGCCGGCAACGACCCCGCCGTGAAACTCTACCGCCGCTGCGGCTTCCAAGAAGAAGGCCGCCTGAAAAAAGGCCGCTACCTGGATGGGCAGTTCGATGACATTTTGCAAATGGGGTTGTTGCTGGGGGAGAAGGATTGAAGAAATCGAAGGCGATGGAAGTCAACCAACGGGAGCGCGATCGCAGGTTCACCCGCCGCGCACGGCGGATCGCAGTTGAACCTGTTCCTCCGAATTGATTCTCAACACTTCTATTGTGGCTCGCCCCTCGGCCGTTTTGCCCGTCAACAGAACACCCTGCCAAGCAAAGTGATCTTCCCAGCGCTGGCGTCGTGGATGAAAGAGTTGCACGATTTGGTCACTAAGCGGATCGATGCCGGTAAGATTTGTGCCTTTTGCCAAATTGCAGTCGATGCATGCCAGCGCCAAATTGTCCAGGCTGTCGCCGCCCCCATGTTTGCGCGGAATAATGTGTTCAACATGCAACGATGCCAGCGGTGAATGCTCCTGCCGCAAAGCACAGTATTCGCAAGCATCGCCTGCACGAGTGCGAACCTGGCGTCTCGTGGCGGCATTGATCATGCGTGCTACTTGCCCAAGCGTTTGCGAGCCTGTGCCTGCAGAATGGCAACGAACTTATTGGCACGCACGTAGCCTTCATATTCGGCCAATTCTTCGGGCGTAATTTCGCCCGCGCTATTTTTTTCTGCCAATTTTTCGATGCGCTGCCGCAACTGGTCGTCGGCCTGGTATTGCACGACCTGTTTAGCCTGATCGACAGAAAAGATGCGCAGCACCGGCTCGGTGCCGCGATCGAAAGCGTTTGCGTCATACGTGGCGTCGACAATCGAACTCATAGGCTATCTCCAAGCGTTTGATCTTAATTTCATTATAGCACTGGTCGCTGGTTTCGAGAAACTCCGGCGCGGCTTTTCGCTCTGATTCATTGTGGCAAATTAGAGATGGCAATTCACTTGCAGGCCGCTATTCGACAAACCGGGTTGGATATAAATATGATTGAGCATTGGCCCCATCGCACACTTCAAGGCAGGGGCGGCAAATGAGTAAAATATCATTCGGCCTGCGCCCTCCAATTGCTTTTCGTTGCAAGCCCTCACCGACTGGCTAGAATAGCGGTGCCTAGATACGAGAGCTTAACAATTGGGCATATGGGACGGTGCCTCGCTCGCACGGCCTTTCTTGTTCCACTACACCATGCGATGTAATGAAAGCGTTGCTCGTCAGAATTGGCGTCGATCAAGCCTATGGCAGGTGGAATGCATCCGTCGATGCGGATAGGCATTTTGTTTACGTTCCGATTCCAGAGGGATACGGTACGACATTCCATCCTGGATTGGAACGGCGGTATGACGAAATAATTCCGTCATTAAATGACTTTTGCACAAAACACGGTTGTGACCTGTCAGCTGATCTTCAATTCCCAGCGGAGTTAGTTGCGTGCTCTATGCACTTGGACCCGGATTTTCAGCATCTTACATACGGCGACAAAAGGTGCAGCACGGGGTGCTGAAATGCGTAACATGACAGACGGCGACTTAGTGGTTTTTTACGCTGGCTTACGCCCGGTGCATCGTTGTGAGCATAAGCTGATTTACGCCCTTGTTGGCATGTACGTTGTGCAAAAAGTTGCCGAAGTTGCTAATATCCCATCGGAACGATGGCACGAAAATGCCCACGTCCGAAAAGTAAAACGGGGCGAAAGTGACATCGTGATTTTCGCCAAGCCCGAAGTATCCGGCCGCTTCGACCGTTGCGTTCCGATTGGTGAATGGCGTACAGGGGCCTATCGGGTTCGACAAGATGTACTTGACGCATGGGGCGGCATGTCGGTCAAGGATGGTTTTATTCAGCGTAGTGCTGTTCCCCCGAGGCTTGAAAATCCACGCAAATTTTTACGCTGGCTAGAACTTCAAAACGTCCAGCTTGTACGACGGAATAACTGAAATGGCACAAACTAAAGTCTATCTAGTTCATTTACGCCGTCCGCGTAGTGCTCGCATCAATCCGAACGAGCAACGAGACGATCCATTCTATGAGTTGGGCAGTTTTGGGTGTACAGGGTGTCATTCCAAAAACCTTTTCAGTGCACAGTACGCCGATGATCTGGAAGGCTCAAGACTGGGATTTATTCAAGGCGGGCGGATGGGTTCTCGGCTTGTGTTTCTTAGTCCGCCAATCACCGTTCAAAAGTGGTCGGATCGTTGCGAAGCTAAATGGACACCGGCAAAAATGCCATTCAAGTATGCCGACGCTCCAATTCTGGTTAGGCATGGCCATGCTAGCGATTTCCCAAAAATTGAACTGTTCGCTCGGCAAACGAAACGTAGCACTTTGGAAGGCGGACTATCCAGCCGATTTCGTTCAAGGACAGAGCCTCTTACGGAAAAGTTGGCAGCGGAAGTTATTTCAGTTTACGAGACATACCGTGCCACTGCCCCGCGTGCCGCAATCGCATCAACCTATGATGAAGCCCTTCCCTATTCCCCGCCAAAAATTGATCGGCAACGCAAATCGACTTACCAACGTCGAATCAAAGAATTAACAGGCGATACTAAATCGCAGCACATTAAATGCAAATCGGGCTGTAACCGGTTTCTAAAATCCAAACAAAAATCAAAGCGATGCAACCAGCAATAAGGTTGGTACTCGGCTCTGCCGGAGTTAGTTTCAAAATGAGTACGGAGGTATACAGCCGGCACCCAAGTGGCTCAATTTCTTGCTTGAAATTTTCGCCGAGAACTGCATAATGCAGGGCGTTCTATAGAACATTTGTACAGTTTGTGCGAAAGCGGTGCGCCCTGGTGAAAAAAGCCATTGGGTGTGTGCGTTTTCTTTTCGTATTTTCGGCCGAAAGCCCGATGGTTTTGGCTGGGCGTCGGCAGTGGTGAGCTATTCAGCCGTGCGAAAGCCGACTGAAAGTTCGGCCATTGCTGGCCCAGCGCCAGGGCGCTTTTCTTTTGCGCCAGGGGTAGTGGTGCGCGCAGCGGCACTGTCCTTGGTCACTTGTCCTTGGTCACTTGTCCTTGGGTCATTGGTGCTCGGTTTGTCAGTCGTCAGGAGGAAATGGTATGCAAATTGGATGGGTTAGCGCGCAAAAAAAACCTCGGTCTTGCGACCGAGGGTTAAATTAGCTTTGCGAATCTTAATCGAAGCGCGAAGCGTCGATTAAGCTGTCACGTATCGGACAAATGACAAAGGACAAAGGACTAATACTCGTTCGACGGTCCATAATCCACGTTGCCCACGGCGTGGAAGTGGTTATGGTCGACGTACACCACTTCGCTGGCGTCTTCGTTGTACTTCGTGTACGGAACCGGCCAGCCGACACGGGTAATTTCCGTGAAGTAGACCGTGCATTTGTAGTGGCAATGGTGCAACTGAACGGGACCAACCAGCGGAAGCACTCGCGGCGGATCGATGTAGTCGGCAATCTTTTCTTTCACAATCCGGCAGTTGTTCCGTTGCGTTTCGTGCAGCATCGGCAAGTCGCCTTGGATGGGCCGGGCTTTTTCCAAAGCCCGCATCACTTCGTCATCGCTAGGCGGATCGAGCGATTCCACCGGACCGCCAGCGGTAATCGGGCCTAATACCGGCACGCGATCGTATCGCTCATGAATCCAATTTTTGTC
>DASXPQ010000382.1:0-4136 GCA_036493575.1 Pirellulales bacterium | reverse complement strand
GCGTACGACATCGCCCTGGCACAGCAGATCAAGGCCAATGCTCCCGGTGCCAAAGTCATGTTGGATTTTCATTACTCCGACACCTGGGCCGATCCCAGCAAGCAATTTATCCCCGCTGCCTGGTCCGGCCAAACCCTGTCGCAGTTGGAAACAAGCGTCACAAATTACACCCAAAGCACACTGCAGTCCTTCTATGACGCCGGCGTCATGCCCGACATTGTCCAGTTAGGCAATGAAACAACCGGCGGCATCATGTGGCCGACCGGTCAATTGAATTTCACTGGCACCGTCGCCCAGCAAAATGCCAGTTGGGCCGCCTACGGTGGTTTGTTAAACGCGGGCATTGCCGGAGTTCGGAACGTGCAGTCTGCGAATGGTCTGTCGCGGATTCCTGTTTCGCTGAGCATCGACAAAGGCGATAAGGACGGCCAGCCGCAGTACCATTACCAATATATTCAGTCTTCCACCACCAACCCCATCCCCTTCACCGGTGGCAAAACTGGTGGCGGAGTGACCGACTTTGACATTGAAGGCGTCGATTTCTATTCCTCGTCGGTCTCCGGCATTACGACGATGAAAAATAACCTAACCGCGTTGGCCAACACTAACACCAACAACGGCCTAAATACCAACCCCTCAAAAAGAATCATGCTCCTGGAAACCAACTGGCCAAACGGTTCCGGCTCGAGTGGTTACACCGGTCCAACGACCTGGCCCAAGACACCCGCCGGCCAGGAACAGGAGGCGAAAGACGTTCGTAACCTGATGCTAAGCTTGCCCGGCGGCGACGGCGAAGGCGTGCTCTGGTGGTATCCGGAATCAGTACGGGTGTCTGGAAGCACGGGCTACCAAAATGGCGTTACCGCGTTGTTCGATAACACCAGCAACCACGCTGCCGAGCCCGCCATTATCGATAACGTCTTCGCTCCAATCAGAGGCGACTTCAACAGCGACGGCCATTTCAACGCTGCCGATATCGGCGCCATGTTGAATGCCCTGGTGGATCTGAGCACCTATCAGAAGAACACCGGCTTCACCAATCCTGACATGAAGTTCTTGGGCGACTTTAACGGCGATGGCGTCGTCACAAATGCCGACTTGCAAGGCCTTGTTACCAGTCTCATCAACGGTGGCGGATCAACCGATCCAGTCCCCGAACCAAGTACCGCCTGGCTAATGGTCATCGGCACCGTAGCTCTCCTGCGCCATCGACTTTGCCGGCAAGCAACATAGAAATCAGTTGGCGCCGATCTTCGAAACTACTCATCCCCTCCCTTCTCCAGCTCTTCGCACCTATGAATCGAGCACGTTTGATACTCCAGCTTGTGGCCGCAGCTTTGTTCACTTCCGCGCTGCATGCGCAAACCATTGCGCACATCGACGTGCGACATCCGCACACAGAAATCTTGCACGATCATCTGCAACTAGGCGGAAAAAACGCGCAAGGCGAATCGTTTTCTTTCAACAGTTTGTACATGGAACAAAACGGCCAGCCTGCCGTGCCGGTAATGGGCGAATTCCATTACGTTCGCACTCCAGTAGAGGATTGGGACGAATCGCTGAAAAAAATCAAAGCGGCCGGCATCAATATTGTCAGTACCTATGTCTTTTGGAACATTCACGAGGAAAACGAAGGAAAGTTCGATTGGTCCGGTTCCAAAGACCTTCGCCATTTTGTCCAGCTCTGTAAAGAAAACAACCTTAAGGTAATCGTCCGTCTCGGGCCGTTTTGCCACGGCGAAATACGCAACGGCGGTTTGCCCGATTGGTTGTACGGTCGGCCGTTTAATGTCCGTTCCAACGATCCTGCCTATCTGAAATATGTTGATCGCCTATACGCCGAAATCAGCAAACAACTCACCGGCTTATTGTTCAAAGATGGCGGACCAATCATCGGCTTTCAATTGGAAAACGAATACCATCATTCCGCCGCCCCCTGGGCCTTCTCTTATCCTGGTCAGCCGCCCGAATGGACCGCCGCCGACGAACAGCGATACCTGGTCTTCGGTTCAGCCGACGCTCAGAAGAACAAAAACTCTTTCGTCGACGAAGGCCGAAAACACATGGCCTATTTGCTTGAGCTGGCTCATAAAACCGGACTCGAAGCCCCACTCTATACCGCAACCGGCTGGGGTAACGCCGTTATCGTCGACGACGCCACCATTCCTGTAACTTCAGCCTATCCGTTTCCCACCTGGGCGCCTGCCGCACCGTCGCCGTTGTATCTATATCGCGATTTGCATAACGAGCCGGATTATGCGCCGGTTTCCTATCGGCCCGAACGATATCCTTCCTTCGGAGCCGAGCTCGGCGGCGGAATCATGATCACCTACAGCCGCCGTCCCACCGTGTCGGCGCACGCCGTTGAAGCGCTCGTTATTCGCGAGTTGGGCAGCGGTGCCAATGCAATTGGGTACTACATGTTCCACGGCGGCGCTACCCCTCGTGCCGCAGCATCGTACCTTAGCGAGGAACCCTCCGGCGTGCCGAAAATCTCCTACGATTTTCAAGCGCCCATCGGTCAGTATGGCCAATTGGCGGAGTCCTATGGCTACCTCAAGCTCATCCACTATTTTCTTACCGACTTCGGCTCAGTTCTCGCCCCAATGGTCACGGTGCTTCCGGAAGGCGCTTCCAAATTGCAGCCGACAGACGCTAGCCAACTCCGCTTCGCGGTCCGGACGCGCGACGACGGCGGCTTTGTGTTCCTGCACAATTTTCAAGATCACGTTCCCACGCACGATTTGACCAACCTTCAACTTGCTCTTCAAACCAGCGATGGCGAGCTTCGTATCCCCAACGAATCCACATTTACACTCAAAAACGAAACGGCCACCTTTTTTCCATTCAATATCGATTTCGGCCCAGTGCGCCTAAAATATGCCACCGCTCAGCCAGTGGCATGTCTCACTGCCGATGGTGCCCCGCACTACATCTTCGCCGCCGTCGATGGAATCGATCCCGAGTTCGCCTTCAATTCCAAACTATCGCCGCAAATTCAAAGCAAAGATTGTCAAATCGCCACCGATAAGTCGCTCTCGATTGTCCATTGCCAGGCCGACAAAGTCTCGGAGTTCACAGTGGCCGACCAGCAAGGCAAGTCGGTCACGTTTGCGGTGTTCCCCAAGTCGCTGGCCTTGAATGCCTGGATGGTGGATACCGCAGAGGGCAAACGGATGGTCTTGTCTGAATCAACGGTTTTGAACCATGCCGACGGCATCGAGGCTTGTCGAATCGGAAGCAGCGAAATTTCCTTGGCTGTTTATCCGTCTCTCAAAAGCGCGCCAAAATACAACGGCACAGCCTTGGCAGAGTCCCAGTCGCCTCACCGTTCATTGTCAGCTTACAATCTAAAACTCCTCGAAGTGGAACCGTTCGTGCACGCCAAGGTTAACGATCGAAAAACATTAACGCTTAGTAGCAACCAGCCTTCGTTGCCCGACGGAATCAACGACGTGTTCCTCGATATCGACTACACCGGCGACGTTGGCTTGGCATTCATCAATGGTCAGCTCGTCGACGACCATTTCTATTCCGGTCGACCTTGGCGGATCGGCTTAAAGCGCTTCTTGTCGCGCGTCGCCGAAGACGGCATGTATATTTCACTCCGCCCCATCTACAAAGACGCTCCCTTCCTGGCCGACCTGCCCCCCAGTGCTGTCCCCGATTTTTCTAAAGAGCACGAAGTCTTGCGCATCAATCAAGTGCGTGTGCTCCCCGAATATCGGGCCGTTCTCAGTTTCTAGCGCTGCCGCAAATTCCATTTTGCACAAATGTTGTCCAGGCTTGCGTCGGTCGATGTTTCTGTCGGTGCAAATAGCATAAAACGGCCGCAGTCAGCATCCACCGTGGTCGCTCCCACTGCTGCCGACGATTCATTACAATAGATTCCTCGTGTAGGCCTCTTCGTAATTCCTGTCCAATCCTGGCTACATTCACGCGGTGCCCAATGAACTCCAATTTCTTCTCTGCGTCTCTAGCATGTGTTGCCTGCTTGGCAATCGCCGTTCTTATTCCGTGTGCGCTCGGCGCTCCGGTCGGCGTCGGCCCCAGTTTCAAAGGTCCGCTCGGCCTGCAACTCTACAGCTTTCGCGATCAATTCAAAACCGATGTCCCCGGTACCCTCGACAAAATTC
>DASXPQ010000381.1:0-10131 GCA_036493575.1 Pirellulales bacterium | reverse complement strand
AAGGAGAATTGAATGAGCAGCAACAATCCAAATTTCTACCACAGCGGCGATACCGCTCCGGTGATCATGAAGGCCGATAACGAAGGCGTCGATTTTTTTATCGGCGACTTGGTGGTCCGTGAATCCACCGCCCCCACGTTTGTGTCCTCACTTTCCGACAACATCACTCATTCCACCACTGCCAACGTCGATCAGCAAACGGTGCACGATCGCTTCTGCGGCGTCGCGGCGGAAGCAGTCATCGATAGCGAGCGCGGCGGCCCCGTCGCACCCGACATTCGCATTCACACTCGCGGCCGGCATCGCTTCACCGCCAGCGGCACCATCGCCCGTGGCGATTTGGTAGGCGCGGTCTACAACAGCACCACAGCCGCTTTGGAAAATCAAACCGTGCAGACGGTGACAAACGAAAAATACGCCGTCGGCATCGCGGTGGCCGACGCCGTCTCCGGCGGCATCGTCGTGGTAGAAATCATCAGCACCCAGTTTTGGGGCGGGCCGCAGCCCAAGGCGACCTAGCAACAATGCGACCAATCCCGGTCCGCCGGGATTGGTCGGTTGGATCGCATAATCTGGTAAATCCGAGATTTCTGCTGTTGGCGAATGACGATCGGCCGCACGCCGCCTACCGATCAATCTCCCCCATCACAACATCCAGCGAGCCCACAATCGCCGGCACGTCCGCAATCAAACAGCCTTTGCACAGCTCGTGCGTCACTGACAAATTGCAGAACGAACTGCTGCGTGCCCGCGCCCGCCACGGTATCGATCCCCCTTCGCTGACAATGTAAAAACCCATCTGTCCACGTGGGCATTCGGTTTCTAAGTATGCTTCCCCCTTGGGCAACTTCTCAGCCAGCTTCACCGGTTCGCCCCACGAGCCGGTGGATCGACTATATCGATCAATCGCCTGCCGCACCAAATCCATCGATTGCACCACTTCCAGCATCCGCACGTAAAACCGGTGCCAACTGTCGCCCAATATTGCCTGCCGGGGCACCGGTGGATATTTGTGATCTTTCGGATAATGCCCGTTCTTCTCGACAACGACTTCAAACGCATAGCCGTCATACATTTCTGTGTACCGCTCTTCGCCGTCACGCCGCAAATCCTGATCGACACCGCTGCCACGCAGCACCGGACCGGTGCAACCGTAGCTAATCGCCATCTCCGGCGACAATATGCCGACGGTCGCCGTGCGCCGAACAAAAATGGCATTCGTCGTCAACAGCGCATGATATTCAGCGATGACCGGCTCCAATTCGTCCAAAAATTTCTCGCACCGCTGCAGCCATCCCGGCGGCAAATCAGCCGTCGCGCCGCCGACAGTGATGTAACTATAAGTGAGTCGCGCCCCGCACGCTTCTTCAAACAAATCCAGAATTTTTTCCCGTTCCCGGAACGCATACAAAAACGGACTGAACGTCCCCAAATCCAATCCATACGCTCCCATGCCCACCAGGTGGCTGGCAATCCGTCCCATCTCGGCAATGATCACTCGCAAATGCTTGCCCCGCTCCGGCATCTCGTACTTGAGCAGCTTCTCCACCGTCAGCGCCCAACCCAAATTCATATTCATGCCAGCCAGATAATCCATCCGGTCCGTATACGGAATCCATTGTCGGGGCGTTAAATTCTCGCCAATCTTTTCCGCACAGCGATGCAAATAGCCAATGTGCGGCGTCGTTTCAGAAACCACTTCTCCATCCGTGCGCAACACCAATCGCAGCACGCCGTGGGTACTAGGATGCTGCGGCCCCATGTTCACCAACATTTCGTCGGTGCGAACGTCAAATTCAATAATGCGTTGATCGTCGGTTACAGTCGCCATGTTGATTCTGACTTCTTTCAGCGCCCTCGAATCCCGTGATACTCCAGCGGCATTTCATAATCTTTCCGCAGCGGATGACCTACCCAATCCTCCGGACACAAAATTCTACGCAGTCCAGAATGCCCGACAAATCGCACGCCGCTCAAGTCAAACACTTCCCGTTCGTGCCAATCCGCCGTCCGCCAAATGTGGCTCACGGTCGGCACCTCCGGCAGTTCGCCCACCACGTCATTTTTCCACCGCGGCAGCATGACCTTCAAAACCAGGCTCACCCGGTTCGGCACGCTCCACAAATGGTAAACCAGCTCCGTGTGCGGCTGCCAGGAAACTTTGGCCGCCTTTTTCGGATCGGGCTCGAAGTAATCAACCCCCGAAATCAATTGCAGCATGTCGAACCGCAAATCCAGCTCATCGCGCAGGTAAGTACATACCTCAATCAGCGCTGCGGGCGAAACTTCAATCCAAGGATCCAGTGCCTCCAAATTGGCGCCGGTAATTTTGTCGCCGAATTTTTGCTTCAGCCGTTCGACGAAATTTTGTCCACGCATTAAAGTCTTCCTTAGTCCCGAGCTTACCCAGTTGGTCACGCCGACAGTGCTGGCTCGCTTTCGAGTGTCGCCGACGGCGGAATTCGTTGCGTCTCGTTCATGGGTTCCTGTCCGGTAGCTCGCACCCAATCCAAATCGCCGCGCCGCCAAACGTAGGCAAATCCCACCATCAAAATCGCGAAGAATGCCAGAATGTCGACCAGCCCCAACCAAGCCAGCGACCGCGCCGACGTCCGCACCGCTTCTTGCGTCGCTTCGGCAGGCGAAACCGGATGACTCAACCTTTCCGACATGGCTTTGATCTCATCCGCCGTTAGCTCCGGCGTGGCGCTAGCCGGTACTCCCAGCTCTCGATACATTCCCGCCGCCGCTGGCGTCAGCGTGGCTTTCGCTCCATCTGCTGGCCGCGCTTCTTGCACCACCTGGAAATTCGGATCCATCAGGTGCGTCGCTTTGCCAAACACGTTAGCCCACGGAAAGAAAAACGCCACTTCGACGTCGAAAATAATAAACAGCAGCGCCACCACATAAAACCGAATGTCGAACTGCACAAAGCTCGACCCAATCGTCGGCTCGCCGCACTCATAAATTTCCAGCTTCTCCGGATTCGGCGCCTTCGGCCGCAAAAACTTGCCGACCAACAGGTTCACAAATAAAAACGCAAACCCAAACGCCACAAACAGCGCCAAATACCCGGCAATCATCGTCGGTGTAGACATGTAGATTTCGATTTAGCCCGCGGTCACACCGAGGGCTACTTAGCGAGTACAGGCTGTTGAGTTTGGAATCGAAGAAACCCGCATTTTAGATGCTACAAAGCCGTTTGCAAGCCGGTTCCAGCGGCACACGATCGGGAACGCCAGCACCAAAAATATTGGCCGTTCCTATTTCTCGCTCATGTGGTGCACGCCGTCCCAGTTCTCCGGTGGCGGATTGCATAGATATTCGTGGCATCGGCGCATCAGTAATTGCGCGGGGCCATCGCCGGCATGCGTTTGTAGAATTTCATCTAATTCGCCTCTGCAGTCCGCCCACCGTCGCTCCCGGTAGTGCGCCAGCGCCTCGCCATACTGCTCCACAAATTGCGCTACACTTGGCGCAGTCTCCCCTCGCATTCCCAGCAGCTCATAAACCAGCACCGGTGTATTCCGTCCCTTTACGCTCACGCAATCCAGCGGCCGCGCCACGATCTCCCGCTTGGCTTGCTGATACGTCGATTCGCTGATGATGATTTCCGTTCGATAAACCTTGTTCAAACCCTCCAGGCGGCTTCCTAAGTTCACTGCATCGCCGATGATCGTAAAATTCATCCGCCTCCCGCTGCCGATATTTCCCACGATCACTTCGCCTGTGTGAACTCCAATTCGAGTCTCCAGCGGCGGCAATCCATTGGCCAACCATTGCGGTCGCAATTCCTTTAACCGCGCCTGGCACCGAACCGCTGCTGCGCAAGCTGCCGTGGCATTTCCCCCGTTCGCCTTTCCTGCTTCCCAAAACGCCATCACCGAGTCGCCAATAAACTTGTCGACCGTCCCATTCAGCTTCAGAATCTCATCACTCAACACTCCCAAATAATCGCCCAAATGCTTCACCAGCGTTTCTGGATCGGTCGTTTCCGACGTCGATGTGAATCCCACAATGTCGCTAAACAGTACGCTCACCTCTTCACGCCGCCCTCCCAGCTCCGCCTCCTGACCCGAGTCGAGTAGCGTCCGCACGAGATCGGCCGGAACGTATTTCTGAAACGATCGCAAGCCCTTCTTCATTTCCTCGGTCGCCGTCGCCAGCTCATTCACTTCTTGCACAACCGACTGAATCTTGGGGTCTGCTTCCAAACGTAATTGTCCTGCCGCAATCACTTCTTTCGCCAATTGTTCTAGCGGCTGCGCGACTTGGCGCGACAGCAACAGGCTGATCAGCACCGCCAGCCCAATAACCGCCAGCGTCACAATCGTGGTCATTCGAAACGCTTGGTGAGCGTTCGCCAATATCTCGCCTTCGTTTAGGTACGTGCAAATCAACCACGGCGGCTGCTCCGGATCGAGAATTTGCAGGTACCTGCCCAAATACCTTTCTCCGTTCACAGTGAATTCCATGTTTCCTGATTCTGGAAACGACTGGCCCGCCTGCACTTTGGGCAACATTTTCACAAATGCCTGCACGCGCGGGTCGGCAAACTGCTCGGCCAAAGCAAGTTTTTTTGTCCCCTTCTCCACTTCGTCATCCACCAGCAGCCTATCGGCCTGCGGATGCGCCACGACATATAACTGCCCATCGCCCTGCCATTCCAACAGAAACGCGCTACCGGTATCTCCCACAGGCAAATGCCTCAAAAACCGGCTCAGCGCACTTAAATCAAAGTCCGCCGTCAACACGCCTTCCAGCTTTCCCACGGCGCTGCGCAGCGGCAAGGTAAAACTCACCCCCAGAATATTCGGTATGTCCTTCAATCCCAAAAATACGTAGGTATCCGTCCAAAACCCGCGTTCCTGATTTCGCGCTTTCAGGTACCACGGTCGCTGCCGTAAATCGGGTCCGGGCGATTCCTCGTACAACGGGCGATGCGGATAGTCGGCCGCCGCATACTCGCGCAGTTCTAAAACATCCTTTTCGTAGTTCCGCACCGTTTGCCAAACCGAAATCGGATCGCCTCGCAGTCGCGTAACTCCCAGCGTCTCGCCGGTGGCTTCCTGCGCGAGATAAAACGACGTCACATCCGGATCGACGCGCAGAACTGCCCACCAATATTGGGCGAGCTTGGAAAATTCGTCAATTTTAAGTTGGCCCGTCCGCAATAACTCTTCGGTCATCCGGCAGTCCGTATCGGCATCACCCAGCAATTTTTCAATCTGCTCCTCAATGCCGATTGCCAGCCTGTCAAGCACCTGATCTGCCAGCTTGCGCGCCGCATCGTGCGAATTGATGTGCCAAAAAATGCCCACCGTCCCCAGGCTCAACAGCGTAACGCCCCCCATCAACAGCAAGAGTGCTTTCCGAAAGCGAATCGTCATTTCCGGCTCTTTTCGCGGGGATTTGTACGTATTGGCAGCGCGCAATCACACCAAAATAGTACGTCATCCCCATCGTCCTGCCGGCCTTAGATACCGACCAAAAGCCAGTCCCATTGCGGCCAATAAAGGCATGCCGGGGCCGTCGTTTACGAGCCACCAGTCACCAGCCACAAGAAACCTAACCGCCCACCTTGATCTCGGTCTTGACCGAGTTGGCGATATAGCACTGCTCGTGCGCGCCATGATGCAGCCGTTCAATCTCAGCCGCCGTCGGTTGCCGCTCGCCGCCATAGACAATCCGCGGGTGCAGTGTTACCTTGCTCACCCATGGCACCCCCCGATCGTTCTTGGTCATCACGCCCACCGCTTCATCGTCGTACCGATCGACAATGAAACCTGCTTTCGAGGCTAGCCACACGAAGGTCAGCATGTGGCAGCTTGCAATCGACGCCACAAACGCCTCTTCCGGATCGACACCAGCTGCGTTGGACCACGGAGCGGGCACCACGCTTGGCGATGCCGAAGCCGCCACCACCGTTCCGCCGTCGAACTTCCAAGTATGCTCCCGAGAGAATTTCCCTTTGAGAAAATCAGGCCCATTGCGCTGCCAACTGATTGTCGCTTTGTGTTCAGACATTTACGGCCTGCTTCAGCCAACTTCTATTGAACTACAACTTATTTATCTATTGGTCCACTTCCCATCATGTCCCGGCGGGCTTCAGCTCCATCCAGTCGTTCCCGTTGATTTTCCACACCCGTCCCGACGTCCGATCGAGCCGGTATGCCAAATAGACCTTGCCGTTTGCGATTAATGCCAAATCGTAATCGCCCTGTGGCAAGCTGTTTGTATCTTTAATCTTGACGAGTTTATTGTCTGCTTCATGCCAGGCTTCACCCGTGGTTCGGTCTATTTTCCACGTCTCCCAAGCATCGCCAATAAACGTCGCGTGTAAATCATATCGGGGAGTGCTTGCTCCGGAAGATGACGGTTTGACCGCTGCTTGGCCCCACGCCTGGCCGATCGTCATCTGCCCCAGCAGCCACCCAGCAAATAAACAGCACGTTCCCAATAACCCTAATTGAATTCGCTTGCCCACTGGAAATCTCCTTTGAATTATTTGCTTGCTTGTTGAACAAGAACCTCCAACATGTCAGCGCGCCAATAATAACCCAGCCGCTAATAACACAGCCGCATTACCAGCCAAACGGACCTTCACACACAATCTCTGCCAGCTTCTTCCGCTCGCTAGGCGCCTCACGCTTTTGATTCTGTTCCGACAATGTTTCCATCTTGCCTGGTTTCCCGATGGCCACCATCGCTTCCACCCGGAATTCGTCTGGAATCTTCAGCGCGGTTTTCGCCCGTTCGTAATCAAATCCCTGCATCCCATGCGCCACATAACCCTTCAGCCAAGCCTGCAGAGCCAAGTTCTCCCACGCCGCCCCGGCATCGAACGAATGCGTCGGATACGGCTTGCCATTAAAGTCGAATGTGGTTTTCGAGATAAACACCAGGAGTGCTGCCGCATTTTTCGTCCATTCCTGATTCTGCGGAACCATCAATTCAAAAAACATCTGCCATTGCGGCGTATTACGCCGGGCGTACAGAATTCGGCACGGTTGATTGTTGTACGACGAGGGCGCCCATCGCGCCGCTTCAAACAGCACTTTTAATTCCGCGTCCGAGATCTCTTCCCCCGACATCGCCCGCGGCGACCACCGATCCAAAAACAACTTATCAATCGCATGATCTGCCTTCCGAACTTCGCTTCCTTTAATCATGACCGACTCCTTTGATTCGCTTTGCGTTTGGGTGGAGTGCTTCCACCAATTTGATTCGCATGACTGCAATCATTAGGTATTTCCCCATAAAATTACAGCCTTTTACTCCCTTTTTACAAACTGGCCCAATTTCCTCGCCTAGTTTTTCCACCGCCCCCGTGCTATACTTGGGCATTCGATCCTCTTGGTTTATCTCCATTGGATCAATTCCAGGTTCAATGGTTCTGATATAAGAACGCTCACTAGCGTTCATCTCATTAGGCCCTGGGACGTTTTTACAGGGCTAGTTTCAACGCCTGCAGCCAGGGCCTGTCGCTCTCGGCCAATCTTCGGCAATCGTCCGCATTAGGACCGCCGTAGCAGGGTTTTGATTTCGCCTCTAGGAGTTTGCATGAGTTTTGTTGAATTGGGGCTCGTTGAGCCCATCTTGCGTGCCCTCGTTTCTGAAGGTTACACCACCCCCACCCCCATCCAATCCCAAACCATTCCGCACGTGCTGGCTGGCAGCGATGTACTCGGCTGTGCCCAAACGGGCACGGGAAAAACCGCGGCGTTTGCCCTGCCCATCTTGCAGCGCATCGATCAAACGCGCCGCCCCGCCGTCTCCCGCGCGCCACGCGCCGTCGTTATCGCTCCCACTCGGGAACTCGCTTCCCAAATCGGTCAGAGCTTTGCCACCTATGGTCGCAACCTCCATTTCCGCCACGCCGTCATTTTTGGCGGCGTCGGGCAAGGTCACCAGGTCCGAGCTCTATCGCATGGCGTTCACATCTTGGTTGCCACGCCAGGTCGGCTGTTGGACTTAATGTCCCAGAACTATGTCCGCCTCGACCAATTGGAAATCTTCGTCCTTGATGAAGCCGATCGCATGTTAGATATGGGCTTTTTGCCCGATCTGAAAAAAATCATCTCTCGCCTGCCTCGCCAGCGGCAATCGTTGTTCTTCTCGGCCACCATGCCGGAAAATATCGCCGGACTGGCCCACAGCCTGCTGCACAATCCAGTTCAGGTAAGCGTTACACCCCCGGCCACCACCGTCCAGCTCATCGAGCAGCACGTCCACTTCGTCGAACGTTCAAACAAACGAGCGTTGCTACATCAGGTGGTTGGCGCCACCGATTGCTCTCGTGCCTTGGTGTTTACCCGCACCAAGCATGGAGCCGATAAAGTTGCCCGCCAACTCGGCGTCGAAGGCATCCGCGCCGATGCCATTCATGGCAACAAATCGCAGTCCGCCCGGGAACGAGCTCTCTCGCAATTCCGCGCCGGAAAACTACACGTCTTGGTCGCCACCGACGTTGCTGCCCGCGGCATCGATGTCGATGGCATCAGCCACGTCATTAATTACGACGTGCCGACCGATCCGGAATCGTACGTCCACCGCATCGGCCGCACCGGCCGTGCCGGCGCCACCGGCATCGCACTTACCTTTTGCGAGTCCAGCGAGCGCGGCGCGTTTCGCGACATTGAAAAACTTGTGCGGCAAAGAATTCAGATCGCGTCCGGCTCGCCAGGAACGGCGCATTCTCACGAAGCAACTGGCCAGCGTCATCGCTCGGCCAACGGTGATAATTCGCACTCGCGTGCCGCCAGCGGACAACCTTCACAAGGCCGCAGCAAATCGTTTTCAGCCGCTGGAAAAAAACGCCACAATCACCGCCACTTCGGCAAAAAACGCCTAGCCTCCTCGTGGCGATAAGCATTAGGCTGAGCCTTTAAGAAACACTGCCAGGATTGGGCCACTGGCGCGGCGGCCTCCCGGACAATTCTTGGGCCCTCCGTGCATCCTTGTTGCCAACGACTCTCAACAACTATCGTGTTGACCTTTCGCTGGCATCGAGTTTGGTCTGCGATGCCTTAGCAAAAAGGGGCCTCTGTAGATGGCTGCCTCCAGTGAACAATCTTAAAAATGGGGTCTAGGCATTACCCCAACAGCAAAATTGGCAAATATTCTGCTCAACTTCTATTGGCTTTTGTCCTCTTTCGACCTCCCGAAGGCTCTATCTTACAGACTGTTCGACAGAGACTCGCGAGACATTCATGCCGACGACTGAAGAATTGGTCACAGCCGTCCGAAACGGTGACAAAGCTGCGTTTTCGCAGCTGGTCGAGATGTACCAGCGCGCGGCAATCCTTACCGCTCAGGCCGTGCTCGGCGACCTCGATCTGGCCCAGGACGCGGCCCAAGATGGATTTGTAATCGCGTACACAAAACTCAATCAGTTATACACTGCTGCCGCTTTCGGACCGTGGTTATTGAAAATTGTACGTCGCCGCGCTGGCCTCATCCGCCGGAACAGCCAAACAAAACAACCCAGCTCAGACATTACCAGCGCGAATATCACTCAATCGAGCGATTGGATCCAGCGGTATGAAGAAGTCATCGAACAATTGAGGCGCTTGCCGGAGCATGAACGAATGGTAATGGTGCTCCGATATGTGGACGGGCTTTCCATCAAGGAAATTGCCGGCACGACCGGAAGACAAATAGAAACTGTCAAGAAACAACTTTCTCGTGCGCTTGCTCGACTACGAAAACGGTTAACGGAGCTCCCCTCATGAAGTCTCATGCTGAAATCGAACAGGTATTGGAACAACTAGGACAGCAGTGGCCTCCCGAGTGCTCGCTGGTAGAGCGTGTGCAGCGGGGCATCGAATCGAACCTCACCCGCATAGAACCGAAACACCTTGGATTTCCAGTGATTAAATGGCTATTGGCAACAGCAGCTTCATTGGTCGTCGTGGCCGCGGCGTGGCGAGCCTTTCATGGCGACAACACGCTGTATGCTCAAGCCATTGAAGCAATTAAACGAGCCCATACGGTTTGCATCACGATGACTACGCCAGCCGACGCCAATAATCCGGCGCAGCTCGTCAGGAAAGCCTGGTATGAACGTGGCGTCGGTTTCCGCGAGGAGCTAGGCCCAAGAATCCGTATCGGCAATCAAACCAACTTTTG
>DASXPQ010000380.1:0-1814 GCA_036493575.1 Pirellulales bacterium | reverse complement strand
ACGTTTCTTGGCGCACCGGCTGGTAGGCGATTTGACCTGCGACGGTAACATGGCCGATTTGTATCGATTGTTCCTTCGCCGGCGCGATGTTGCTTTCGGACGGATCGAACAGATTGACGGTGAACCGCTGCAGCGGTTTGGAGCCTTGACGCACTTCGTAGGGTCCCGGCTCGCCGGTTTCGCTGAAATGGAAGGTGCCGCCGGCGCCACGTTGAGCAGAAAGTGTGCCTGCGTTCGGTGTAACGACTGTGAGTTCGTCGACGGGAGCGTCGCTGTGGAGCGTGATGGGCTGGCCAGGCTTTACACTTTCGCCGGCCTGAACGCCACTTGCGCCTCCTAAATAATTCAAGACGACGAACACGAATGCGGGAAAACTGCGCCGAATTGGCCAGTTGGTGTTGGGCGTTTGATCGCCAGTTTGGTCGGTTGTGTACAAATCAAAACCCAAAACGGCGTCTTCAAAACCCTCGCGCGGAGCAATGGCCAAGAGTGTGCCTTTGTTGGAATCTAGCAATCGGACGCCGCCGGGAGGTGGATTTACTGGTTGCGCTATCGCAATATCGACATCACCTAAATCCAACCATTGCATGAGTGGATGGGTGCGATCGGAATCGATGATTTGCGGGTATTCCACCGTTGCGCCCAATGACCAACCTTTCTCGCTGGCTGGTTTGTCGCTGGTGGATGGTGTTGCTGCGGGCTTCAGTGTCGCGCTGGCATCCGGTGCGGGAGGAGATGCACCGATGAATAGCGTATTTGCCCGCGGCATTTGTTCCGGTTGGCAGCGATCGTAAATGATGAGATCAAAAACGCCGCCTGCGGCCGCGCGCTGGTGCTCTTTGGTTTTCAGCACGTCAGGCTTGGCTTTGGAAATCTCGGCCATTTCACCGGCCCGGGGTGTGGCCAGCGCCAGCTCCAGTGCATCGTTTCCGGGCGTGACCAATAAAACTTTTGGGCGCCGGGAAGAATTGACTGCGGCCCAGGCGCGGTCGTCGTCGACAAGGAGATCTGATCGAGTGAGCTGTAACTGTAACATGCCGGAATCGACATCGGGTAAGCGGAACGATACGCCGGCTGTTTCTCCAGGCTTCACTTGCACCTGAGAGGTGTCAATTGTGTTGCCGTTCAGCAGTAAATCGACCGGCATGGGCATTGCGGCATCGCCAAAGTTTTGGATGCTGCCGAAGGCTTCCAATTGATTGTCGCGCTCCTCGTTGCGGCGGACGCTAAATGCCACGATGCCGACATTCGCAGCGCCAGGTTGCCCGATGGGCATAAAAACCGGTTCCAAATTTCCCAAGGAAAAATTTTCGTCCGGCGGAAACTTGCCGTCGCTGAGAATGAACACCTTTGCCGGCAAGACTTCCTTTTGCGTTTCGTCTGAGGTCCGAGTTGGGTTTGCCAGACCTGCGGCGGTACGCAGTGCTTCATCAATGGAAGTTGGCCTGTGTGTGGGTCGGATGTTTTCGACTGCTCGGCGTAAATCGCGACGGTACGAGCTCCACCCCTGCTCTACCCGAGCCACGTCCGAAAAACTGATGACCATTGCCTGATCGCCGCTGTGCAGTTGGTCGATCATCGTGAGCGTTTGCCGTTTGGCTTCGGCCAATCGAGAAGGAGTGACATCGGTGGCATTCATGCTAGCGGAATTATCGATGAGAAAAATATAACGACCGCCGGTGAGTTGACCGCTGCGCCAGCCCGGGCGCAGAAGCGCGAATATGACGAGCAACAAAATCAGCAACTGCAAATACAAGAGCAGGCTTTGACGGATGCGCTGCCACAGGCTGTTGACGTGTAGGTCTTCGATGGAT
>DASXPQ010000379.1:0-4171 GCA_036493575.1 Pirellulales bacterium | reverse complement strand
AACTCCGACAAGAACCCGCTGGGCGAACCGACGGTCACCCTCATCAGTCAGACGCAATCTCAAGCCCTCAGCAAACTCCAGGAACAAATCGCCGCCTAAAAATGCTTCACAGCGTTGCCTGACGGGGGCGATCCTCGCGCATTGGGTTTCCAATCGAACAACGGCATTTTTGTCAACCGCAGTGACGATGGTGGATTGCATTGGAACGCTGCTGTGACGATCGCTTCAAACTTATACGATGGCATCGATCAGGTGCCATTCGAGTTGGTTCCGGATTTGGCAGTCGATACTTTGCCTACGCTTGCTAATGGTCAGCCCAATCTGCATTACGAATCGTTGTATGTCACGTGGGGGCGATATTATCCGGCCGGGCAATTTCCGGGGATGCCGGATTCCTTTGGCGGCAGCGATATATTCATTGCGACTAGTTCGGATGCAGGAGTAACGTGGACGATCCAGACTAAAACCGATGCACATGGAAGGCAGATCACAACACTGGAAGATTCGCTCAACGACGGTAGCCCGCCGTTAGGTTTTGGCTTTAATAATTGGGCGCGAGTTGCTGTTGGGCTTAATGGCGCAGTTTATGTCGGCAATTTCACGCAATCCTATTTCGGTGTCGACCATTCGACCGACGGAGGCGCAAACTTTTACGTGCCGCCTTTTGAAGCCACTGCCGATGGACTACCCTTTGGGATCGGTCCTGTACAAGTGAATTCCAGCTATTCGCTGACACCACAGAACAATTTCCGTACGGTTCCATCACGCGCGATTGCCGCCGACCCATTCCATCCGGGTGTCGTCTACGCCGCCGAGGCCATCGATTCGGAGGATGCAGCGGGAAATATCGTGGACCGTGGAGATATCGTTTTCTCGTTCTCGACCGACTATGGCGTCAATTGGCACACGCCTGTCGTTATCAACGACGACAACGGGAGCCGGCACCCTACCGGTTCGATTAACGATGTGGCAGCGGATCAAGTCGAAGTGCGGCTGAGAGTTGGCCCTGACGGAAAAATCGGGCTTGTTTGGTTGGATTCGCGGAACGATCCGGCAAACAAACTGTTGGATGTCTTCGGAACGGTCGGAGCGTTTTCCACCGACCCGTCAGGCAACGCCTCAGTGACATTCAGCCCAAACTTTCGCATCACCGATCAATCGTTCAATGCCGACCTGGGGCAATTCACCGATGCGACAGGAAATTCGAACTTCTATCTTGGTGATGGTATCGGATTGGCGATGACCGAAAGCGCGATGTATGTGAGCTGGACCGACACGCGCTATGGAAACCAAGACATTTTCTTTAGCACCGTGTCGTTGAATCCACTTCCACCGCCGCCAAATGATCGGTTCGAACCCAATGACACAGCCGTTACGGCAACCCAGTTGGGAACCGTCGTCATCCGGCATCTGCCAAGATTGACGCTTTCGGCCGGTGACAACGATTGGTTCCAGTTCCGCTCGCTGGCTACGGGGCAAATCGATATCTCTGCACAAACGGCCGACGGCGCTGGGATCCAGGTGGATTTAGTCGATGCCACTGGAAGCAACGTCCTTGCCAGCGGCGTTGAGCAGCGCAACGAAAGCGGCAATCTGATCGGCGCGCGGCTTATCGCCGCGGGTCAAGCTGGGCAATCCTATTTAATCCACGTTCACCGGGCGAGCACCAACGGAACTCTAGCTGATCTACAGTATTCGCTCGACTTGCAGTCCCTGACCGAGGACGTTGGCACTGTTGTGGACAGCACAATACAAGGAACGCTGCAAGTCAATGACGAGGCGTATTACCTTCTATCAAGCGCCGCCGCAGGTTCGCTGGAAGCCAAGCTCGTCTCAGCGGACGGTTCGCAAAGTGGGCTGCATATTGAAGTCCTCGACCCGCAAAATCCCAGCGTCATCTTGGCCACCAGTGGCGAGAACTTCACGGCGCTTAAGTTGCCGGTCACTAAAGACCAACCATTGCTGGTGCATTTGGTTGGAGGAAGCATGGCACTTGGGTCGTACGCCATCGAGTTGACCAATCGAGATCAATACAGCGACTCCGATTTGAATTTGCTTCATTTCCCAGCCGGATCGTTTCCCTCACAGGAAGTGATTGCTGATCTTAATGGCGATGGCACACCTGACGTGGCGATTGCCGACGCCGGTAGGAATACCGTGAGTGTTTTGTTGGCCAATCAGGATGGGACATTTCAAGCCCCTCGGCAGTTCGCCATTGGGGCCTCGGAATTTCCAAATCCAGAAGGAGCAACGTTTAACCAAGGCGGCTTTCGCCGCGCAATCGTCGCCGCTGATTTTAACGGCGACGGCATCGTGGACCTGGCCATTACCAACTACGATTCGAGCGATGTTTCCATTCTGCTAGGGCGAGGCGACGGAACGTTTCAACCGGAACGGCGTTTTGACGCTGCGCCGGCTGCTTTTGCGCTCGCTGTCGGGGACGTAAATAACGACGGACATCAGGACCTGGTTGTGGCCGATGCACCGCTGGCAGAACTGGGCACGCACTTGGCCATTTTGCTGGGTCGTGGCGACGGCGGTTTTCTCCCTCCCAAAAAACAAACCTCGCCCACCAGCTTGGCCGATGCAAGCTTGGCGCTTGTCGATCTGGACGGTAATGGAAACCTCGACCTTGTCGTGGGCGGCGGCAGCAATAATGGCGTCGAAGTCTTCCGTGGAGATGGACAAGGCGGTTTTAATTTCATCGGCCGGTTCCTGGGCAGCAGGCAAGCACCTGAAATGATTGCCAGCGATATCGACCACGATGGAAAAATCGATATTCTGGCTGCATCGCTCAGCGCGGAGAACACTATTTGGTTTTTGCCGGGAAATGGCGACGGAACTTTCCGAGCTCCTCAGCAGTATTTCGTCGGGCAGTCGCCGATCGCGCTGGCACTAGTTGATTGGGGGACAGTCGTTTCAGACGACAGCGATCTTGGCTATCACTTTGATCAGAGCGCTCCCGATGGTTTGCCAGATTTGGTCGTCGCCAACGCGGGAACAACTCAAGGCATTGCTCCCATTGTTGGGCCGCCCGAAATAGTAGTACTGCCAAATCTTGGATTCGATTCAGAAGGTATTTTTCTTGGCTTTGGCGATCCAATTCAATTGTCGCAGGCCGAGCAACCGCTGGATGTCAAAATCGCCGATTTCAACGGCGATGGCACGCCGGATATCGGCGTGGTCGATCGTAGTGAGTTCTTCGTGATTTACGGCAAGCCGCCCGTGCTTCCAGTGAACAACACACAAACGGCTGCGCGCGACCTCGGAACGGTCGTGCATTTGGTGCAACCGACGTTGACCATCACGTCCGCCAATACCGATGCCTGGTATCGACTGCAAGTTCCGACGGAAGCTTCCGGCTTGGCGAAGGATGAAGTGCTCGATTTTTCGGGAGGCTTTGTTAATCAGGAAGGCGCCGGGTTGGCGATGGAGGTTGTAGCTGCTAATGGAAAAATCCTCGGCAGCGGCGAGCGACTTCGTCTCGCTGCGCATCAAGGCCAAATGCTATACTTGCACGTTTTTGGAAAGAAAAACGTCAATGGAATCGCGGGTGCAGGCGCTTACACATTGATAATCGACAGCTTGCCGCAACTTGTGTCAGTCGAAGCACCCAGTTTGTTGCCAGGATTCAGAAATCTGACTGGCGGTCCCACAACAAGTTTAGTGTTGGCATTCCAGGGCGATCGATTAGATGCGGGCACGGCTCAGAATCCGAGCAACTACATCGTCACCTGGGCCGGCGCTGACGGTATTTTTGGCAATAAAGACGATCGGCCATTCACCGTCGGTGAAGGTCTGTCGTCCGGAACACAAGCTGCGATTTACGATGCCAGCAGCAATATTGATGTAGCCAGCGGCTTGACTTATCCCACGGCAATTCGCCAAACAGTGACACTGCTTTTTGGCAAGGCTCTGCCAGCTGGAAGTTACAAAGTCGAAGTCAAAAGCAATGTAATTGCCAACAATTTCAGCCTTGATGAAAATTCGCTCCTGACCTCGTCCACTGGATTTAACGGTCATCCGGTGGTTTCGAAATCCGCACGCGCCATCAAGGGGGGAGCGAAAGTGTTCGAGCAGAATCTGGTGCAGCCCACGCTTTTTTCGGGCGATTTTTCTGTGTTTGAAGACGGCACGCGGTTCTTAACTCAGTTCCACAATGACTTAGGCG
>DASXPQ010000378.1:0-1992 GCA_036493575.1 Pirellulales bacterium | reverse complement strand
ATTTGCCGCGTGGGTATGGGTCGGCAATTTGCTGTACAACTTGTTCGACGTGGCCGACCGCTACATGATTGTGCACACGTCCAAGGTCGCCAATCCACTGGCGGTAGTCGGCGCTTATCACAGTTCGCGAATTGTGCCGCTGTTGTTAGTTTCCGTGGCCACGTTGCTGGGCACGATGATCCTGCCGCACTTAAGCCACGACTGGGAAACCGGCCGCCGAGATCGAGTTTCCGCCCGAATGAATTTGATGCTGAAGCTGCTTGGCCTGCTGCTATTTTTCGGATCGATTGCGATTTTAGTTGCTTCACCATTCTTGTTTAACGTGGCCTTCAAAGGAAAATTCCGCGGTGGCATGGAAGTGCTTCCTTGGACGTTGACGTATTGCTCGTGGTTTGGCCTGGCAACGATGGCTCAAATGTATTTGTGGTGTGCGGAGCGCGCTCGGCTAAGTTGCTTAGCGCTGTTTATTGGCTTGGCAACCAACGTGGGTCTCAATTTACTGCTGTTGCCGCACTTTGGATTGCTCGGCGCTGTTTGGGCCACGGCGGTTGCCAATTTCGTGGCGCTGGCTTTGATTTACCGATTCAATGCCTGGCTGGGCATGAAAATCGAACGCTCACTGCTACTGGTATCGCTGTTGCCGCTATCGCTGGGTTTGGGACCGCTGGCGGCAATCGGTGTTTTTGCCGCAGTGATTTGCGCGATTGTCGCCACAAATCAAATCCTCACACAGGACGAAAAGCAGCGCCTGCTAGCCGTATGGCACCGATATCTGAATCACGTGTACGATCGATTCCCAATAGCAAGAAAAATGCAATTTGCCACGAGCACCGGCCAGGAAATCGCCGGTCAACCGTTAATTGAAACCGTCACCATGGATCAAGTGCAAAAACCATTCGATCCCGATTCCGATAACCAGATTATTGATGCGGGCGCGGCACCTCCACCTGGCACTCGGCCTTTGCGCGTGATGTTTTGCACTACCGCGCTGCATGTTGGCGGCGCGGAAACGCTATTATTCAATCTGCTGGAGAGGCTGGATCGTTCCCGCTTCGCCCCGGAACTGTGCTGCTTGAAAGAATTGGGCAAACTCGGTGAAGAACTTGCGCAGCATATTCCCGTTCATGCCGATTTGCTAAAGCATAAATTCGACGTGCGAGTTCTGTCGCGCCTGACCCGATTATTGCGTGAAAGGCAAATTGACGCCGTGGTAACCGTTGGCTCTGGCGACAAAATGTTTTGGGGCCGGCTCGCAGCCTGGCGGGCAGGCGTGCCGGTAGTGATTTCCGCGATCCACTCAACGGGTTGGCCCGACGGCATCACTTGGCTGAATCGCCGACTGACATCACTCACGGACGCATTCGTTGCTGTGGCCAGCCGACATGCGGAACATCTTATGGACGAAGAAAAGCTGCCGGTTGGACGAGTCCATACAATCCCCAACGGAGTCGATACTGAAACGTATCGGCCGCAGTCACTCGGCAAGGAAGTTCGTCGCCAATTCAATATTCCGCTCGCGGCGCCCATCGTTGGTATTGTGGCGGTCCTACGACCGGAAAAAAATCATGAGCTGTTTTTGCGAGTGGCCGCGCGAGTCCGCAAGGAAGTATCTGAAGCTCACTTCCTGGTGATTGGTGATGGTCCGCGCCGTGCCGAATTGGAGTCGCTTACCAGCCAACTTAATCTGGTGGATAGCGTTCATTTTCTCGGGCAGCGTCCCGATGTTGTGCAATTGCTTAACCTGTTCGATGTGTTCGTGCTGACTTCGCATAACGAAGCCAATCCCGTGTCGATTCTCGAGGCTCTTGCCACAGGTAAACCAGTCGTTGCCACTCGGGTGGGTTCAGTTCCCGAAACTGTGCTGGAGGGGGTAACAGGCTACCTCGTAAATCCAGGTGACGAAGCGGAAATGGCTCGTCAGGTAACCGCGCTGCTGCTCGACCCCGCTAAGGCCCAACGCCTGGGTGCGGCCGGTCGCCGGCATGTGATTGA
>DASXPQ010000377.1:0-6250 GCA_036493575.1 Pirellulales bacterium | reverse complement strand
GGATTGCGGACAAAGCGACGGATTATCATCAACGGGATGTCAAACCGGCGTTAGGCCGGTGGGATGAGGGCTACGTGACGATTCATGGTGCGTGGTGCGAGCCGCTAACCCTTGAAGTGGTGCAGCGGCTGAATGTTCGACTGGCAGAGGCACAGCGAATGCTGCAAGAGCATTTGAAAGCTTGAGGCACGCGAACTGCGGAAATACTTCGCCGCCATGCGCTTATCCATTAATGTCCAGTAGTGAGTCGGATTGTAAGATTTGGTTTTTTGCGCGCCATGCAACAATCAGGCCAAATGTTTGTGGAAGCGCTGGAATTTTGATAGTTGCCAACCGCGCAAAAAAACTGCTTGACAGGTTTGTAATGGAACCGAATACTGCGTGCTGCACCGTGCAGGGAGCGAGGATGTTCCCTGCGTGTTGGTCGCCGCAAACAGGAAGTTCACGGTAGATGCGGCGACACGATCGCCTCCCTGAGGGATACAGGAGTCACGGCGTGCCGATCTCTGTACTTGAAGCTGTTAAATTGGGGCTATGGGATTACGAACCGCCAAGAGTGGAAGACGGAAATTATTCGTCGACCCATGCTTTACCGGGTTCCACTGAAAAATTGGCGGTGCTGGCCGAACGGTTAAAGATGGGTTTGCCATTGTGGCATCCTAGCGATCCGCGCAATTATGCCGACGCGGTCGGCGACTGTGAAGATTGACGGGAGCGAATCCTAAGGGTCAGCGAATTCAATGGCCGATTTCGGGCCAGCGCGGGATCCAGCGCACTGCGCTGCCGGTGCGTAAAAAGTGCTGCACTGTGCGCGGCGAGGGCGATTTGCTATGCTCTTTCGAGTCGCTGTTGAGGGTTCTTAGGATGGCCCGCCGGTTTTCGCTCACCGAGTTTGTTGATTCATGCCGAGCTTGAAATTAACTTTTCCGCATCAGTTGGGGCAAGAAGAAGCGGTTGCCCGATTGAAAAATCTTCTCACGCGAGTGCAGGAAAAATATCAGGCGCAGGTTTCCGATCTACAACAAGCCTGGAACGGCAATACGCTGAGCTTCAGCTTTAGCACGTACGGCTTCAAGGTTGCCGGGGACGTGATTGTGCAGCCGACTGAGGTGCAATTGGACGGGCAGATTCCAATTGCCGCGATGATGTTTAAGGGGAAGATTGAAAGCGCGATTCGCGATCAGTTGGCGAAAGAGCTGGCGTGAGAGATAGCAGGTGGGCAAGCAGTAGGCGGCGGCTCGGCAGGAGCCTCGCCCTCCCATGCAGGAAGCATGCCCACGCCGAGCCGTGGGCATGGCACGGCGCCAGGCAGCTGAATGATTTTCTAAATGGCCGCAAAGTTTGCGCGGTTTCATGGCAGCGCCGGGAATTTTTCTTAAATTGGCGCGGGATTGTTCAAGTTGAATCTTGCGGGGTGCTGGCAGCCGATGGTTAGCAGTATTGCCATGCCATGGAGGGCTATACTGTGGACCAAACGCCTGTCGTATTTTCGGCGCCGGAATCGGCGCAATTGCTCATCGACTTGGAAGCGCAGCAGGATCATTTGTTGCACGAACTGGATGACTTGAACCAGCGAATTGAGCAAGCGATAGTGAGCGGACAATTGGGGGTGAGACGGGCGGTAGAAATCGCATCGCCGTCGTCCAATTAGCAGCAAGAGATTAATTCTGGTGCTTGTCGCGGCGGTCGAGGTGGCCGGATTTGTTGATGGCGCGCAGGAGGCGGATGCCCAGGCCCAGGGCGATGATGCAGCCGGCGGCGCCGAAGAGAGAGACGCCGCCGATGAGGGGCGGGACCTCGCGACTGAGCAGCAGCGCGGAGCCGAGGAATAATGCGCTGGCGAGCATTCCCAAGACGAGCCGATTGACGGACGGCTCGAGGCCGCGGTGATCTAGGTGGACGTCGATTTTACCGGCATGGAACAGATCGACAATATCCAGCATTTTGCGCGGGAGGACTTCGGCCAGGTGTTCGAGCTCGCCGTAGATGCGGCGCATTTTTCGCAGCCGACGGACGGGAGATATTCGGCGCCAGGCCATTTGCTGTTGGTGGGGCGCAAGCACGTCCATCAGGCTGAAGCGCGGGCTGGCCAGCCGGGCGGTGCCTTCGAGCATGACTAGCATTTTGATCAGCATGGCGAGGCGGGCCGGCAGCATGATGCGATAGCGGCGAATGATTTCGGTCATTTCGTTGAGCGCCGCGCTGAGATTGATTTCTTCGATGGAAAGATTGCCGTAATGGGCGACGAAATCGGCGACGTCGTTCCCGAGGGCGGCCTGATCGAGATCGCGGGGAACTTCGCCGAGGTGCGTGATGACTTGCGTGACGCGGGCGGGATCGCCCTCGGCGATGGCGAGTACTAGATCTTCCACTTCTTCGCGCAAAGCGGTGTCGATGCGGCCGACCATGCCAAAATCGAGCAGGCCGATGACGTTGCCGGGCATGACGACGATGTTGCCGGGATGCGGATCGGCGTGATAGAAGCCGTGGGCGAAGATCATGGTGAGATACAGATCGGCACCGCGGTAGGCAATTTCTTTTAAGTCGAAGCCGAGCTCTTCGAGCTTCTCGGTATGCGAGAGTTTCACGCCCTCCAGGTATTCCATGGTGAGGACGCGAGACGTGGTGAGTTTCGGATAGGACCGGGGAATACGGACGGTGGCATCGGCGGAGAACAGATGGCGGAACTGCTGGAGGTTACGCTGTTCGCGGGAAAAATCTAGCTCACGGCGGAGAACGCGCTGAAATTCGGCGACGGTGGCGCGGGGGCGATAGTTCGAAAGTTCGGGAACGCGCTCGGCCCAGTGGGCGAGGCCGGTGAGGATGTCTAAATCGCGGCGGATGATTTCTTCGATGCCGGCGTGGCGGACTTTCACGACGACCCAATCGCCGTTTTTCAAGCGGGCGCGGTGGACTTGTCCGATGGAGGCGCTGGCGAGCGGGATTTCTTCAAAATCGGTGAAGAGGGAATCCACGGGTTGGCCGAATTGAGATTCGACGATGGCGGCGACGGTGTGAAAGGGATCGGCGGGCGTGTTGTCTTGCAGTTTGGATAGCTCTTCGGCTAAATCGACACCGACGACATCGGGGCGCGTGCTAAGGATTTGACCGAGCTTGATGAAGGTGGGGCCGAGCTCGGAAAGCGCGAGGCGGATGCGCGTTTCGCGATTATGGCTGCAGAGGGCGGCGCCGTCGCGATCTTTCAGGATGCCGTGCGTGAAGCGCGGGCCGAGACGTTCGATCCAGCCGGCCAGTCCGTACTTGCTGAGGACGGTGAGGATTTGTCCCCAGCGGTTGGCGTGTCGATAGAGTTGCGGAATGGTGCTGAGACGCATGGGGTTATTTTATCGGAAGGCGAAGCATCTCGGGATTGGGCAAGCGGTTTTGTGCGGCGGACCGAGTGGGAATTTGACGTAAGTCGATAGCACATCTTGTGCCAGCGGTGCCGCAGGTGCGATTGCCAGCGGGGCTGAAGCTGGATAAAATCAGAGAGTTGATGAAATCGAGGAAAATTCTCGAAAACGGTTTGCGCAGCCATGAATAATCACCCCCACCGATGCCCATTGTTGTGGGCCGCTGCGCTGAAAGCCCATCCGCCGCAGATCGTCTGCTGAAGCCGTACGCGTTGTATTGAACAACGTCAGCGCCATTTTGGGGCGCGGCTAAACCGCAAGCGGATGGAGCATTTGTTTCCAATTCCGGCGCGACCTATGGTCGCGGCTTTTTGTACTACTACCCTATTCACTGAAAACACACGAGTTACTTAACCATGCGTCGGAATGACATTCGGAATATCGCTATTATCGCCCACGTTGACCACGGCAAAACCACGTTGGTGGATGCGATGCTGCGGCAGAGCGGGCAGTATCGGTCGAGCCAATTGCAAGGCGATTGCATTTTGGACAGCAACGACCTGGAGCGCGAGCGGGGCATTACGATTTTGGCGAAGAACATTGCGCTGTTGTACAAGGATGTGAAGATCAACTTGATTGATACGCCGGGGCACGCGGATTTTGGCGGCGAGGTAGAGCGCGTGGTGCGGATGGCCGACGGAGCGCTGGTGCTGGTGGATGCGGCAGAAGGTCCGATGCCGCAGACACGATTTGTGCTGAGCAAGGCGCTCGAGTGCCGGCTGCAGCCGATTGTGATTGTGAACAAGGTTGATCGGAGCGATGCACGGCCGCTGGAGGTGCTGGATGAAGTGTTCAACTTGTTTTTGGAATTGGGGGCCGACGACAAGCTGGCGGATTTTCCGTATTTGTTTGGCAGTGGCCGAGGCGGTTTTCTGTCGCACGATCCGGCAGCGCGGGAGGGGGATTTGACGCCGCTGTTAGATTTGGTGTTGGAGCGCGTGCCGGGCCCCAAGGTGAATTTGGATGCACCGCTGCAGATGTTGGTGACGACGCTGGATTGGTCGGACTTTGTGGGGCGGATTGCGATTGGGCGCCTGCAGGCTGGGAAGATTACCAAGGGGCAGCAAGTGGCGCTAATGCAAGCGCCGGTGACGGGACCGGAGGCGGATCATCATGATGAAGAAGATCATTTGAAATCGGATCGGATTACTAATGGAAAAGTTGTGCAGGTGCATGTGTTCGACAAGCTGGGGCGCGTGGAAGTGGACGAAGCCACAGCGGGGGACATTGCGGCGGTTGTCGGACTGGAAAATGTGGAGATTGGCGACACGATTGCGGACTTGGAACAGCCGGTGGCATTGCCTCGGTTGACGGTAGATCCGCCGACGTTGCAGATGGTGTTTGGCGTGAATACTTCGCCGTTTGTGGGGCGGAGCGGCAAGTTTTTGACGACGCGGCACTTGCGGGAGCGGCTGGATCGGGAGCTGGAAAAGAATGTAGCGCTACGGGTGGAACCGTTGGAAGGGACGGAGCAGTTTGTGGTGTCGGGGCGGGGATTGTTGCATCTGTCGGTGTTGATTGAGACGATGCGGCGGGAGGGATATGAGCTTTCGATCGGCAAGCCGCATGTGATTTTGCACGAGCACAACGGCGTGACGGAGGAGCCGTTTGAATCGCTGGTGATTGAGGTGCCGCATGAAAAAATGGGGCCGGTGATGGAATTGGTTGGTGCGCGGCGAGGAAAAATGATTGAGATGCATGGGCGCAGCGAGTATGCGCATTTGACGTTTTCGATTCCGGCGCGCGGGCTGATTGGTTTGCGGACGCGGCTGTTGAACGCGACGCAAGGAACGGCGATTATGCATCACCGGTTTCAGGCGTATCGAGAGATGGAAGGTGAAGTGCCTGGGCGATTGAACGGCGTGCTGGTTTCTATGTCGGCCGGCAAAGTGTTTGCCTATGGATTGAACACGCTGCAGGAGCGGTCGGATTTGTTTATCAAACCGGGAGATGAGGTCTACGAAGGGATGGTCGTTGGCGAGAATGCGCGGAATGAAGACATGATTGTGAATCCGACGAAAGAGAAGAAACTTTCGAACATGCGCGCGGCCGGAAAAGATGAGAATATTTTATTAAGGCCGCCGCGGGAAATGACGCTGGAGAGTGCGCTGGAATACATTGAAGAGGATGAACTGGTGGAAGTGACGCCGGATGCGATTCGATTGCGCAAAACTGTGCTTTCGGAGAATGGGCGGAAGAAGATTGCGCGAGCGAAGGCGGGAGCGGGGGTTTAGTTCAAAATGTGCTCAGGCCTTTTTTTGCGTGGGACCGGCTTGAAAGAACTTGCGTAGAGTTCGCAATCTTTTCTTCGTTTCTAGAACGAATATTGCATTAAGCATGGGATGCAAGAAAAGTCGCAGCCATTTGGGCCGCGTCGTGAAATTGTAGGTGTACTCGATTGAGGACTCTCCGTTGGGTAGATCGTGATGCCGAATGGTGGCGGCGAAGGTGTCGAAGAATGGTGGACGATTGATCAACTTTACCGCGGCGACATCTGGCGGTCGGAACGAAACGTACTCTGTTTTCACGGCGAATCCGCCAAGCCAAGACTTTCCTCTGCAAACGGATACGGCACCGGTTTGCGCCGTATGATAACCGTCGGTGAGATATGCTTCCTTGAGCAGCGTGTCCCATTCCAGCCGCCTGTCGTAGTTGTGCAGCAGGCCGAAGACATCTGCACTAGGGGCAGGAATCGTTTCCTGCACAATACCGTGTGGCATAAAAACCTTCTCTGACAGAGATTTGACAAGGCTCGCTTAGATTCTAGCTGTCAGATAGTGTCAGGCACCATATTTGCCGAGGCGGCCGGCGTTGGAGAGGGCCAGGGGCATGAGGTA
>DASXPQ010000376.1:0-20835 GCA_036493575.1 Pirellulales bacterium | reverse complement strand
AACCATCCACTGAAAAATCCGGCGCCTGGGCTTTGAGCACGCTCGGCGAAGATGAAACCATTGCTCGGCTGGCCAGCGGCATCTGGCGATTCAAGCTGCCCGACGAGTTCAATTTTATCCGCATTTATCGGCAAATTGCCGACGATCCAAAGACCGGCCATGGTGAAGACTCCCTCGGCCAACTGGCGCAAATTTTCGAAAATCGCAGGCAGTATTCACAAGCCGCCGATTATTGGCGCCGGAGCATCAAAGAGTACGGCCCCGGAGGCACCGACTTCAAAAAACTGCGGCTGGAGCAAATCACCGGAAATTGGGGACGCTTTGAGCCCGTCATGTCGCAGCCTGCCGGCAAGGGAGCGACCATCGACTTCCGGTTCCGCAACGGCACAAAAGTGAGTTTCCAGGCTCGCGAAATTAACGTGAGCAAACTGCTGGACGACGTAAAGATGTATCTCAAATCCAGCCCGGTCCAGCTCGATTGGCAAAAACTGAACATTGCCGATTTAGGCTTTCGGCTAGTCCAACAGAACGAGCAAAAATACCTCGGCGACCGCGTCGCTCAGTGGGATCTGGATTTGCATCCGCGTCCAGAACACTTTGACCAGCGCGTTACCGTATCCACGCCCCTGCAAAAAGCCGGCGCCTATTTGCTCACCGCCAAAATGAATGGTGGGAACACCAGCCAAATCATCGTTTGGTTGCAAGATACCGCCATCGTAAAAAAGCCGGTCGCCGGCGGCATGTTTTACTACGTAGCCGATGCCCAAACTGGGGCCCCAATTGCCAAAGCGAATGTCGAATTCTTCGGCTTCCGGCAACGCGAAGTAGATCGGAACCGTTACACGATCGATGTACGAGACTTCGCCGAAAATACTGACACGGAAGGACAAATCGTCACCGGCTCCAAAGACAAGGACGAACAATTTCAATGGATGATCATTGCCACCGCAGTGGAGGGCCGTCTGGCCTATTTAGGATTTACCGGTGTGTGGAACGGCAATGCCGGCGAATATGAATACAACCAAACCAAGGCGTACACCATTACCGACCGCCCGGTATATCGCCCGGGCCAGAAAGTGCATTTCAAGTTTTGGGTGCGTCATGCACAGTACGACCAGGACGACAAATCCGACTTCGCAAACCAAACGTTTAATGTCGAAATTCAAGATCCCAAGGGAGAGAAGGTCCTCGCCAAGGCATTCACAGCCGACAATTACGGTGGTCTGGACGGCGATTTCGACTTGCCCGCCGACGCCACCTTGGGTGTCTACCAATTGTTTGTCGTGAACTATGGTGGCGGCAGTTTTCGAGTAGAGGAATATAAAAAGCCGGAATTCGAAGTGACGGTCGACGCGCCGACAGAGCCCGTGCTGCTCGGCGACAAAATCAAGGCAACCGTTCAGGCGAAATACTATTTTGGCTCGCCGGTAACAGACGCCAAAGTGAAATACAAAGTCCTGCGCACCAATCACAATGGTCGCTGGTATCCGCTGGGCCGTTGGGATTGGCTTTACGGCTCAGGATATTGGTGGTTTGCCAGCGACTACGCTTGGTATCCCGGCTGGCAGCGCTGGGGTTGTCCACGGCCGGCGCCAATCTGGTGGGGCTTCAACATTCAGCAACCTCCTGAAGTCGTGGCGGAAGGGGAACTGCCGATCGGGCCGGAAGGGAAGCTAGACATTGAAATCGACACCGCCCCCGCCAAGCTGATTCATCCCAATCAAGATCATCAATACACCGTCACGGCGGAAGTGGTCGATGCCTCGCGGCGGACCATTGTCGGGCAAGGCTCGGTGTTAGTGGCGCGAAAACCATTCCAAGTTTATGCCTGGGTTGATCGTGGTTATTACCGCGTCGGCGATACCATCCGCGCCGACTTTCAAACACAAACGTTCGACCAAAAACCAGTTCGTGGTAAAGGCGTGGTTAGCCTCTATCAAATCGCCTACAAAAACGCCAAACCGCAGGAAACGCTGGTCCGGCAGTGGGAGCAGCTTGATCCAGACGCCCAAGGTCATGCCGATTTGCAACTCAACGCCTCGACCCCGGGACAATATCGATTGGCGTATGAAGTGACCGACGATAAGCAGCACCGCATCGAAGGAGCATATCTGTTCACGATTATCGGCGAAGGGTTCGATAGCCGCAACTTTCGCTTTAACGATTTGGAATTGATCGCCGATCAGCGCGAATATAATCCCGGCCAAACAGTTAATCTAATGGTCAACGCGAATCACCCGAACGGAACAGTATTGTTGTTCATTCGGCCCGCAAACGGCGTGTATTCCAAACCAAAGGTGCTTCGACTAGCGGGCAAATCAGCCGTTGAGGAGATTGCTGTCGTCAAACAGGACATGCCCAACTTTTTTGTCGAAGCGGTCACAATTGCCGGCGGAAAGCTCTATAACGAACTCCGCGAAGTGGTCGTCCCGCCGGAAAGCCGCGTACTCGACGTGTCCGTCGTACCCTCCAGCGATACCTACAAGCCCGGCGACAAAGCGTCCGTCAACATCAAGCTGACCGATAGCGCCGGCCAACCATTTATCGGTTCTGCCGTGGTGGCAATTTACGACAAAGCAGTGGAATACATTTCCGGCGGTAGCAACGTCGAAGATATCAAAGCATTTTTCTGGAAGTGGCGGCGCAACCACTACCCGCAAAACGAAACGAATCTCATGCGCGAGTTCGCCAACCTAAAGCCGTCTGATCAAACCGGCATGGATAACTTGGGCGTATTCGGCGAAACTGTTGTCGACGAGTTGAATGGAAACGCAGCCGATCGCGAGGCCTTAAGTGCCAGATCGCGACTCGGCTCTCATATGATGAAAGCGGCCGCACCAATGGCCACCGCCCGAGGTATGAACGCTGAACTCGCCATGGATTCCGCCAAGCCCGAAGCTGCCGGCGGAGCAAACGCTGCCCAGCTCGCCGAGCCAACCGTGCGCACCAATTTTGCTGATACCGCGCTGTGGGCCGGTTCACTATCCACCGACGAAAACGGCACAGCCCAAGTAGCCCTGGTCATGCCCGAAAACCTCACCACCTGGAAAATCCGCGTATGGGGTATGGGGCACGGCACCAAAGTTGGCGAAGGACAGACCGATGTGGTTACTCGAAAAAATGTCATCATCCGCCTTGAGGGACCCCGATTTTTTGTCGAGCAAGATGAAGTCGTACTCTCCGGCGTGGTCCACAATTATCTGAAATCTGCAAAACAGGTGACCGTCGCATTGGAATTAGATGGCAAGTGTCTCACCTCCCTGACCGATCGCACGCGCCAGGTCGAAGTACCCAGCAACGGCGAAGTTCGAGTCGATTGGCGAGTAAAAGTCGATCACGAGGGTCAGGCCACCGTGCGAATGAAAGCGCTCTCGGATGAAGAATCCGACGCGGTGCAGCAAAGCTTCCCAGTTTATGTTCATGGAATGCTGAAAACGGAAAGTTTTTCCGGCTCGCTGCGACCAGAGGAAAGCATCGGAAAAATCTCGCTGCGTGTTCCGGCGGAACGAAGAATCCAACAATCGCGGCTGGAAGTACGCTACTCGCCCACGTTGGCCGGCGCCATGGTCGATGCGCTTCCTTACTTGGCCGATTATCCCTATGGCTGCACGGAGCAAACGCTTAATCGTTTCCTCCCCACCGTCATCACGCAACGTGTGCTCATCAACATGGGGCTGGATTTGAAAAAAATTCAGGAGAAACGCAGCAATTTAAACAGCCAACAAATCGGTAACGCCGAACGTGCGAAGCAGTGGAAGCGGTTCGAGAGAAACCCGGTTTTCGATCAGGACGAAGTTGCCCAGATGGTGAAGGATGGCGTCCAGGCCCTCACGCAGATGCAGCTTTCCGATGGCGGCTGGGGCTGGTTCAGCGGCTGGCAGGAACAAAGCTATCCGCACACCACGGCCGTAGTCGTACGCGGTTTGCAGATCGCCAAGGACAACGATGTTGCACTGGTCCCTGGTGTTTTGGAGCGCGGCGTCGAATGGTTAAAGAATTATCAATCCCGACAAATCCAGCTCTTGAAAAACTCCGGCGCTCAGCCCAAACCCATTGAGCCCTATAAAACCGCCGCCGATAATCTCGACGCCTTTGTCTACATGGTGCTCGCGGATGCTGGCATAGCCGATGATGATATGCGCGGCTTTCTGTTTCGCGATCGCACACAATTGGCTGTATACAGTAAAGCAATGTTTGGTCTGGCGCTTGCCAAACAAGGGCACAAAGAGCAGCTCGATATGCTGTTGCAAAACCTTCGGCAGTTCGTGGTCGAGGACGAAGAAAATCAAACCGCTTATCTCAAGTTGCCAGAAAGCAATTTCTGGTGGTTTTGGTACGGCAGCGAAACCGAGGCCAACGCTTATTATCTAAAATTGCTGGCAAAGACCGATCCCCACGACCGCTTGGCCTCGCGGCTCGTCAAATACTTGCTTAACAACCGCCAGCATGCCACCTACTGGAACAGCACCCGCGATACCGCCCTGGCCGTCGAAGCTTTGGCCGATTACCTGAAAGCCAGCGGCGAAGATAAGCCCGATTTAACCGTGGCCATTTTCCTCGACGGCAAACAGCAAAAGGAAGTGAAAATCACCGCGGCCGATCTATTCACCTTTGACAACAAATTTGTGCTGGAGGGTGATGCTGTGGAGACGGGCGCTCACCAACTAGAGCTCCGCAAAACAGGTAGCAGTCCGTTGTATTACAACGCTTATCTGACAAACTTCACTTTGGAAGATCCAATCTCCGCTGCGAGCTTTGAAGTCAAAGTCAACCGCAAGTATTACAAGCTAAACCCGGTCGATAAAACCGTGCAGGTTTCCGGCAGCCGAGGGCAATCGATTCATCAAAAAGTGGAGAAATACGAGCGCCAAGAACTGCCAAATCTGGGATCGCTTAAAAGCGGCGATCTTGTGGAAATTGAATTGGAAATCGACAGCAAAAATGACTACGAGTACGTAATGTTCGAAGACCTCAAAGCCGCTGGCTTCGAACCCGTCGAACTTCGCAGTGGCTACAACGGGAACTCATTGGGGGCCTACATGGAGCTGCGCGATAACCGGGTAACTTTCTTCGTCCGGTGGCTGGCCCGGGGCAAGCATTCGCTCAGCTATCGCTTACGGGCAGAAATCCCCGGACGCTTCAGCGCACTGCCAGCCACCGCCAGCGCCATGTATGCCCCCGAACTTCGTGGCAACAGCGACGAAATAAAGCTGAACATCAGCGATTGATCGTCAATCCTTCAGCCAAGGCATCCCTGCTCACAAATCTGTCCAAATACTCGTCTTCCTCGAAACGGGACCGGGTCATCTGGCTAAAATGCAGTATTAGGGCTAATTCTCGGAACTTCCTGCTGGGCTAATGGTTAGAATCCAAATCATCAGGAAGGTCGTCCCCTTAGGGAATTTGGGTTAGGATAGTGGCAGTCTTGTAGCTTCGTTTGGCATCACAGGGTCTGAAAGACATCAGTCATGGGCAGTCGGTGGTTCAATCTCACGATTGTTTTGGTTTGGTTGTCGACAACCACGTGGCTGGTGGTGGCTAAAATTGTGCCTCCGCTGCGGCGCGGAGAGCCGCCCAACTACCGCTCGATGTATAGCGATCAGGCCGCAGACAAGCCGTCATATGTGGCTTGGGACATGACGCTGAATGGTAATTCGCTCGGTTACGCCGTCATCTCGCTGACCAAGAAAATGAGCGGCGATATGACCGATGTGGAAAGCCGAATTCATTTCGAGCATATTCCTCTAGAAGAGCTTTCCCCCGCTTGGATGAAAGCTCTAATGCGCACCGCCGTGCTTCCCAGCGATAACCTGCACATGTACGTAAACAGCCATTTAATCATCGACAAATTAGGGTACCTGTCGGAGTTCAGTTCGACGCTCCGTGTTGCAGGCCTGCCGGATGCAATCATTATTCGAGGCACAATCAATGGGACGGTGTTGAAAATTAAGGTGCGATCGGGTGAGATTGAATATCCCTTCGATGCCTATTTGCCCAGCGACGCACTCGTTTCAGATGAGTTATCGCCCCAATTATGTCTCACCGGCCTGCGTGTAGGACAAGAATGGACGGTGCCCGTCTTTAGTCCGCTGCGGCCGCCCAACAACCCGGTCGATGTTTTGCAGGCGCGTGTGGAGCGGCGCGACTTGCTCATGTGGGAAGGACAAACCGTGCCGGTGAACGTGGTCGAGTATCGGACAGATTCCGGTTCCGCATTGTCGTCGACCAGCCATTCTCGGGCTAAATTATGGGTGCGCGACGACGGCGCCGTGCTAAAGCAGCAGGTCTCGGTTTTAGGTTCCGAGCTTGTCTTCGTGCGATTATCCGATGACCGATCCGACGAACTTTACACGCAAAGCATCGAAGACGAACCCGAACGTCCCCGGCGTTGGGGTCGCGGCCGCATGCGCTGGTCGACACCGCCGATGATTCGGAATTCCGATTCAGTTGAGGGCGGGCTGAGCGCACCGGCCAGTCCTAGCGCCGGACCGACCGAACCCGACCATCACCCAGCCGATTGAAACTACATCTTCAAATTCCGTGGATTAAATTGCGGACGATCTCCTTTTCGATACGATGATTGAATTCGATCAAGTCACACGGAACTATGGTCTTAAAAAGGCGGTCGACCGTCTGACTTTGTCCATTCAACCGGGCGAATTATTTGCGCTGTTAGGACCAAACGGGGCCGGCAAAACGACCACCATCAAAATGATCGTCGGATTGTTACGGCCCACCGCCGGAACCGTCCGCATTTGCAGTTACGACATCGTCCGCGAAACGCGCCAAGCCAATCGCTGTTTGGGCTATGTGCCGGAAGAGCCATATCTGTACGAAAAACTCTCCGGCCGTGAGTTTTTGCAATTCATCGCCGATCTGTATGGTTTAGGTCGCGAGGAAGCGGCGATCCGCATCGCTCGAGAAATCCAAAACTTCAGCCTGGCCGAGTTTGTCGATCAGATGACCGAAAGCTATTCGCATGGAATGAAACAGCGGTTGGTGTTTGCCGCGGCATTGTTGCACGATCCGGCGGTGCTGGTTCTGGATGAGCCCATGGTTGGTTTGGATCCACGCAGCATGCGAATCGTGAAAGACCTGCTTCGCGAACGAGCCAATGCCGGCATGGTCGTTTTTATGTCGACCCACACCCTGGGATTAGCGGAGGAAATTGCCGATCGCATCGGCATTGTCGACCGCGGCAGGTTGCGTTTCCTGGGCACGGTTAGCGAATTGCGTCAGCAATTGGCCCAGGAGCACACGAGTTTGGAACGGATGTATTTAGAATTGACCGCCACAGCGGAGGAAGCCGCCGCGCGGGAATCATCGCCTTAAATCTCGACGAGCGACGCCTTTATATGTCCACCGTTGTGAACAACGATTTCATTCCGCCGGTTGGCGGTTTGCTGGTCGAAAGAGAAGAGTCGCGCGTCTTTTGGCAGCTGCGCGTGCGTATGGCTATCGCCACCGCGCGCTGGATGTTAGCCACCGCTCGGCTGCGCATGTCGCTGGTTGGCTCGCTCAGCTTGTTCTTCTGGTTAGGCTTATTTGTGCTCTTCTATCATGGGTTTGCGTTTCTATCGTCACCGTCAATTCATACAAACGTCGTCGAGCCGCTCTACAACGCATTTTTCTTGGCACTGATGCTCATGCTGGTTTTCTCTTCCGGCATCATTTTGTACGGCGGTTTATTTAGTTCGCCGGAAGTTTCGTTTCTGCTGACTACTCCTACTCGCGCGCAACGCATCTATCAGCACAAATTCCAAGAGGCCGTATGGTTCAGCAGTTGGGGTTTTGTGCTATTAGGCAGCCCCACATTGGTAGCTTACGGTGTGGCATCCCAGGCGCCTTGGTATTATTTTGCCCTCCTGCTCCCATTTGTCGTGGCATTTGTATACATTCCTGCGGCGATCGGCGGAATTGTGTGCTTGCTAGTCGTCGATCGACTGCCATCGATTCGGGTACATGCCTTGGTTCTTAGTTTGGTGGCCGTCGTGGCTTCGATGTCGTGGTTGATTTGGACGATCTTCAATGGGGCAGAAACGAATTTGATGACTCCGGAATGGTTTCAGGAGTTGTTTTCGCGCCTCCGGTTTACCGAACAGCGTTTGTTGCCCAGTTGGTGGTTGAGTACGGGTTTGTTAGAGGCCTCTCGTTCCCCAGCCATGGTTCCGTTGGGCGATCCGCCTTGGGCTCAAAGCCTGATGTACTTGGCGCTCCTGGTATCCAACGCAATGTTTTTTAATTTGGTTGGAACGTGGCTGGCCGGGAAAGTATATCGAGCCAGTTACAGCCGGTTGTACGACGAGCCCAGCGTTCGCCGCCGGGCCAGCACCTGGTGGCTGGATAGCGTGTTGGCGCGTGGCGCCTTTTTCCTCCCGCACGATGTGCGAATGCTGTTAGTAAAGGACTTTCGCCTTTTCAGGCGCGATCCCGTCCAGTGGTCGCAATTTATCATCTCGTTCGGGCTGTTGGCGCTTTACGTCGTCAATATCCGACGGTTAAGCTACATTCCGAATTATTCCGCGATGATTGGGTTTTTGAATCTAGCGGTGGTGGGCTTGATACTTTCGACGTTCACAACCCGATTCATTTTTCCCATGATCAGTTTGGAAGGACGTCGTCTCTGGATTTTGGGTTTGTTGCCGATCCGCCGCGACGCCATTTTGTGGTCCAAATTCTTGTTTGCTGCCGTCGGTTCGTTGCTCCCCTGCATGACACTGGTGCTGCTTAGCGACTTAATGTTGCAAATCAACCTGCCGCTGGTAATCATCTTTCATCAGGTGTCGTGCGTCGTTTTGTGTGTGGGCCTGTCCGCAATTGCGGTCGGGTTAGGAGCCAAAATGCCTGATTTGCGCGCTCACTCCCCGTCGAAAATCGCAGCCGGCTTTGGCGGCACGCTGAATTTAGTAATTAGTGCAGGGTATATCGTTCTGGTCGTTTTGCTAACCGCGCTACCCGTGCACTTATTTTTGGGAGCCGGTCAAGAAGCGCCACAAACTTTCATTGACCAGTGCATTCATTTCATGGGCAGTTCAGCTGGCATTGCCTCCGGAATCGCCCTTACGCTTCTAACTGGCGTCGTGGCCACCGTCTGGCCCATGCAAGTTGGCTTAAGGGCTTTTCGCAAACTAGAACTCTAGATTCCTTCCCGTCGTGCCGCAGCGTGCAGCGCACTTCCCCAGGGGCCATTTTCCCTCTACAATCGCTGCAGGGACGGGTTTTTCGCAGGCAGGCCACGGTGGGCCAGAGGCTGCCTGATTAGCTTATGGAGGATCTTCCATGCCCACGCGCCTCAGAGTCGGGGCGGTCACCTATCTGAACACCAAGCCGCTGGTTTTCCAGTTCCAGCGATTTGCGCCGCACGCGGAATTGAGCTTTGATTTACCTAGCCGACTGGCCGACGACCTTGCCGCCAGCCGACTCGACGTGGCACTGATTCCCTCAATTGAGTACTGCCAGAATTCGGCCTATTCAATCGTTTCCAATGCCTGCATTGCTTGCCGCGGGCCGGTCTTAAGCGTCAAGTTATTTTGCCGAGTGCCCGCTCGGGAAATTCGTTCCATCGCGCTGGACGAAGGCTCACGCACCAGTGCCGCACTGGCTCGAATTTTGCTCAAGGAGCGTTTCGACTTAACCCCGCGGCTCACCCCTCTTCCGATTGGCACGTCGTTAACTGACGTTGATTCGGATGCGGTATTGGTCATCGGCGATCGCGCCATCTATTCGCCTCCCGCATCATTTGCCGAAGTGTGGGACTTAGGCGATCAGTGGTGCCGTTGGGTTGGTCTGCCGTTTGTATTCGCCATGTGGGTGGCTCGAGCAGGCATCGATTTTCGAGAACTGGAACCAGCTTTCGCCGAGGCCCGCGATTGCGGCGTCGCCAACCTTGAGCAAATTGCTGAAAGGGAAGCCGCGCTGTTGGGTCTGACGGTTCCGCAGTGCTTGGCCTATTTGCGCGATCACTTGCATTTTTATCTTGGCCAGCGCGAACGCAGTGGCTTGGAATTGTTTTTCAAAAAGGCCGGGGCGTTAGGTTTAGCTCCCCAAAGGGCTTATTTCAGTTCAGCGGTCGCCTGAGTTTTCAAATATCGTGTGCTGAGGTCATCCATGGTTGCCGTTGCTTCAATCCAACCAATTCTCGACAAAGCAATCGCCGGCGCGCGGCTTACCTCCGACGACGGCTTGCGACTGTTGGAATCGCACGATTTGGCGGCAATCGGCCGTGCGGCCGACGCCGTCTCCCGTCGGCTGCATCCAGAGCCAATTCGCACTTACAATATCGACCGTAATATCAACTATACGAACATCTGCACCGCGGTCTGCGATTTCTGTGCTTTCTACCGGCCTCCAAAACATGCCGAAGGCTACGTTCTGGATCGCGACGTGCTGCTCAACAAAATTCGCGAGACCGTGGAACTTGGCGGCGATCAAATTCTGATGCAAGGTGGATTGCACCCGGAGTTTAAATTGGAGTGGTACGAAGAATTATTGACCGACATCAAACAGCATTTCCCGCAGGTAAATATTCACGGCTTTAGCCCGCCGGAAATTCATCACTTCACCAAAGTTTCCAAATTGCCGCTCCGCACGGTGCTGCAGCGCTTAAAAGCTGCCGGCTTGGGCAGCCTGCCGGGCGGCGGCGGCGAAATCTTAGTCGACCGGGTTCGTCGAGAAATCACCCGCGGCAAAGTGCTCACCGACGATTGGCTCAACGTGCATCGTGTCTGGCATGAGCTTGGCGGCCGTAGCACTGCCACGATGATGTTCGGCCATGTGGAAACTCTGGCGGAGCGAATCGAACATTTCCAGCGCCTGCGACAACTACAGGACGAAACGGACGGTTTTACAGCCTTCATCTGCTGGACGTTCCAGCCCGAGCACACCGCGATGGCCGATGTTTCGCCAGCCGGTTCATTCGATTACCTCAAAACGCAGGCAGTCAGCCGGCTTTATCTGGATAATTTTCCCAATATCCAATCCAGCTGGGTCACTCAAGGTTTGAAAATCGGCCAATTGGCCCTCCTGTTCGGCGCAAACGATATGGGCAGCTTAATGATCGAAGAAAATGTCGTGGCCGAAGCAGGCACCGTGCATTATCTCACCTTGGACCAAATCCGCGCCGCCATCGAAGAATTGGGTTATATCCCGCGCCAGCGCGACGTGTTTTACCAGCTATTCGAACACGAGCGTGAACAGCACGCCATCGACGCGAACCGCCGACGGCAAGAACATATCCGCGTAATGCAGCCGACTTCGACAGGAGTTGTGCCCACGGAAGAGCAGGGCGGGGAACTCGGGCCAATCGTTCCTCTTTCGATTGTTTCCGGCGACGGAACCGCTTAAGTTACAGCAATCTGCAGGCAGCAGAAAACTCATCGACTAATTACCAGGGAAACGTCCGCTGCTTTGCAAGGCTCTAACGAATGGCACGCAACCGGACTCCTGCCATAACTAAAATCCCGACAAAGCAAGCCGGGATCTTTCGCTCATGGACATTTCTGATTGCCGGATTCCTTTTCGTCGTCACTCGGGGATACATCTTATTTGTCTTGGGACCGCAAATCTCAGACGTGGAAAACACGTACTTTATTTATGCCATTCAAGCTTACGATGCGCACCTGGTTCCTTACTCAGCAGACGTGCCAGTAGAGTATCCGCCACTGGCCTGGTGGATCATTTACACGCCGCGGTTTCTGAACTCGCAACACATTACTCAGACTAGCGAGATACAGCCGGCCCTCCGTGCATACGCCGTGATTTTTCGCGGCTTCATGTTCTCGTGCGATCTCGCATCCGCCGTACTACTCACGTTAATTGTCAGACGCCGAAATCCTGAATTGCTCGGCTGGGCGATGCTGACTTATACCATTTGCACCGCAATCCTTGCTCATTTGCTTTACGATCGGCTCGATATAGCCCTTTTAGCCCTGATGATGGGCTGGGGCTACTGCTGGCTCCGCGCCAAAGAAAATTCGAGTCCTGCCTTCGTTTGGTCCACCGCTGCGTATGCAGTTTTAGGATTAAGCATCAGTTTCAAACTGATTCCTATCATTTGCGTTCCGTTTTTGGTGCTATCGGATTGGCGCACTCAGCAAAAAGTCAAACGGTTGTCCGCCGGCATGGTGGCCTTGGTTCTTACAATTGGTTTGCCTTTCTTAATCCAGTATGCGATTTCTGGACCCGGCGTGTTTGCGTTCCTAAAGTATCACGGTGAGCGCGGAATCCAAATCGAATCGCTCTATTCCACACTGATGATGATTGGCTCGCTGTTTGGACGTCCAGTCTTTGTCGTCGAATCACACTCGGCCTTCGACCTCGAGGGAAGTTTGGCCAAGCTGATGACCGCGCTATCAAATGTTTTGATGTATGGATTTTTGGCTGGTACGTGGCTCTGGGCTTTCTTCCGGCGATCTGCCTATGGTCACGAAGACGCCTATCGTGCAGCCTGTTTCGTAATGGTTGGTGCGCTGATTTGCTCTAAGGTGCTCTCGCCGCAGTATTTCATTTGGGCCATCCCCCTGGCGCTGCTTCTGGCAGTCGATACATTGCCCGCCCGCTCCGCGACACCATGGTTGCTTGCCGCGCTGCTAATTATTTTTGCTGGACTCACAACGTGGCTTTTTCCCTATCACTACACTAACATGCCCGACCATACCGGACTGTTGCCAATCGGCTCCCCCGATTCATCAGTTTTGCAGCCGTTGCCCTGCATCGTGTTAGGCCTGCGCAATGTTCTTTATTTGGGAATTGTAATTTTGTTAGGTTTGTTACTTTATCGAAAGGTAGACAGAATTGAAGGCGTCAAAGGTTGATTCGCTTCTACTAAGCTTCTGCGGGTTCACTATCTCACTATGAATCAATCCGCGTGTAGCAAACTTCTGTTGTCGTCACCTTAAGTATTAAAAACCGAACCATGACACATCCGCCACATCGCCGGCATAAGCCTCCAGTAGTGCGACCCAAATTCAAAGTCTCTTGGACGATGATTTTGGCGGCTGGACTATTTGTCTTAACCCGGGTCTATATTCTGTTTGTGTTCGAGCCGAAGATTAGCGATGTCGGCGCCGTGTACTTTGTTGATACGGTCAAAGCCCATGATGATCATCTAGTTCCGTATCAAGAGAATCTACCTATTGTCTATCCGCCGTTGGCATGGTGGGTAATCTATGCGCCACGCCTGTTCGATTCCCACCCTCTCACGGATCCATCCGATCTTAGGCAACTAAAGTTGGTGCGAGATTCTTATCTCCTTGGATTTCGCAGTGAGATGTTTGTCTGCGACGTGTTGTCGCTTTTATTGCTTTGGCTCATCGTCAAAAAACAAAGCCCCGGCTTGGTTGGTTGGGCGGCCCTCACCTACACGATCACTACCGCCGTCTTCGGACATTTGCTCTACGATCGGCTGGATATCGGCCTGACCTTATTGTTCCTCCTCTGGGCGTTTTGCTGGATTAAATCTCTGGCAAATGAAAGTCGGAGCATCGGTTGGGCCGCAGTCGCCTATGGCTTACTGGGACTTGGCATCAGTTATAAGTTGATTCCGGTAATCGTCATTCCTTTTTTACTATTGGCCGACTGGCATGCGTCGCGAAGGGCAGTGCGATTATTGTCTGGTACCATAGCACTTTCCGCCGCGGCCATATTTCCATTTTTAATTCAGTATTTGATTTCCGACCCAGCGGTTTTCGATCTGTTTAAGTTCCATAGCGAGCGCGGAATTCAAATCGAGTCGTTGTATTCCACCTTCATGATGTTTGGATCCCTAGCCGGATGGGAAGTGTTCGTTCTTAATACGCACGGCGCATTTAATTTGGCTGGAGATCTATCGAAGCTGATGATCACCCTTTCGAACGTCTTATTGCTCCTTTTTTTAGCCAGTATCTGGTTTTGGTTGTTTTTTCGCCCTTCAGAATTGCAGCGATCCAATGGCTATCGGGCCGTCTGCTTTACGGTGGTCGGGTCGGTAATTCTTTCCAAAGTGCTCTCCCCGCAATATTTCATCTGGGCCCTCCCCATGTCATTACTGTTGGCTGCGGAACTGTTTCCTCCAAGCCGCACCAAACCATGGATTTTAACTGTACTCTGGGTGCTTGTTGCCGTCCTCTCCACATGGCTATTCCCCTACCATTACTTCTCCAAACCGGATGCACCTGGTTTGGTGTCGAGTAATCCTCTCGAGGCAAAAACTCTTTATCTTTTGCCGTGCATCGTGTTGGCTGTGCGGAACCTAATTTATTTGGCAATGGTCGTCTGGTTAGGTGTTGCATTGTTTCGAATTCGCGCCGAACCGACTTCCCAGCATAACAGCTGACAGGCAGAATGGATCATGCATTCTTCCAATATCCGTTCGCACCATCGCGAGACCCTTTCTGGGCCTCTGAACACCGCTAAAAACAATGCCCGCTGGCAAGTGCTGTTGGGCATCGGCTTAATCATCTTGCTCATTTGTGCAATCTATTGGCCCGCCCTGCATGGCAGTTTTATTTTGGATGATGAACTCCTCACGCAAAACAAACTGATCAAAGCGCCCGATGGACTGTATCGCTTTTGGTGTACCACGGAACCAACCGACTACTGGCCGGTAACTTCCACTTCCTTTTGGCTGGAATGGCGTCTTTGGGGAGATCAACCGACAGGTTATCACGCCACGAATTTGGTCCTCCACATCGCCGATTCGCTGCTGCTTTGGCTCCTACTGCGCCAACTTAATATTCCCGGCGCGTTTCTAGCCGCACTTATTTTTGCTGTCCACCCGGTCAACGTGGAGTCAGTCGTTTGGATTGCCCAGCGAAAGAATTTATTGGCGCTGCTTTTTTTTCTGCTCTCGACGTTCTGTTACTTCAAGACCGACGCACTGCTCACATCCGAGAACGAAATCCGCCTTCAGCAGAGCGCCGGACCTTGGTATCTCCTCAGTCTCATGCTGTTTATCTTGTCCATGCTTAGTAAAGGCTCTGTCGTCATTCTCCCGGGCCTGCTGTTGCTAATCACTTGGTGGCGGCGGCCGCTGACGATTTGGGATATAGCTCGCACCGCCCCATTTTTTTTAGTCGGCAGACTTCTAGCGCTCTTGAACGTGTGGTTTCAAACTCACGGCACGGACACCATTGTTCGTAATATCAGCGCGGTCGATCGACTACTGGGTGCCGGCGCCGTCATATGGTTCTATCTTCAAGGCACTGTTACCGATTGACCTGATCTTTGTTTACCCCCAATGGAATATCCAAGTTGGCAACTTTCTCTGGTGGTTGCCGCTATTGGCCGCATTCGCTATTACCACGCTGCTTGTGTGGCAATGTGGATTCATTAACCCAAAAAGTCGAATCGCCCTTAGGCCGTCGTTAGCCCGGCCGCTGCTATTTGCTTGGTTGTTCTTCTGTATTTCCCTAGTGCCGGTAATGGGCTTTGCGGACGTTGGCTACATGCAATATTCCCTCGTCGCCGATCACTATCAGCAGATTGCCATCATCGGCCTCATCGCACTTATTGCAGCCGGAATCAGTTATTGGCATTCATCGAATGATGCTAACCGCGTTTTCGGACCAAATTTACTGGCGGCAGTCTACGTCGGCGGGCTGACATTGCTCTCCTTCCATCAAGCTGAAGAATATCGCGATCCTGTCACCTTGTACGGAAGTACGTTGGCCAAAAACCCGGCCTGCTGGCTCGCGCATAACAATTTAGGAAGCATGGCAAACGATGCCGGCCATCAACAAGCTGCGATCGATCATTTCAATGCTTCGCTGCTGCTCAAACCCGATCAGCCAAAGGTCTACAGCAATCTGGGAGCCGCCCTGGTCGATAACGGCCAATTGCAACAAGGAATTGAATCATTTCAACAGCTTTGAAGCTCGATCCTTCATTCGCCGACGCCGAATTCAACTGGGGCGTCGCCTTACGAAAGGCGCACCGTCTCCCGGAGGCAATTCAGCACCTCCAGCGCGCTGTAGACCTAAACCAAGATAGCGCGTCCCATTACAACAATTTAGGGCAGGTGCTTATGGAGACTGGCCAGCTCGACGCCGCCATCAAAAATCTGAAAATCGCTCGCCAACTCGATCCAGACGATGTTAACGCCTGCGCCGCCTTAGCAGTTGCTTTCGAACATACCGGCCACACGGACGACGCAATTGCAACCGCCCAAACGGGTATAGAATTAGCCCGATCGCAGCATCAAATGGCCACTGCCGATCAGCTCGAACGTTGGATCGCAGCCCTCCGAGCGCGGCGACTACCATCGGATACTGATGGCGCCCGCTAATTAAAACAGCGGTTTGCGCCCCAATTGGCGTCGCACTACTACCCACTGACCGGCGTGCATTAGCCAATGGCTTCCTTGCATAGAAAACACTGAACCTACCGTTGGCGCATAGTCGAGCCCTGTCGGCGAGTCCATTTGTTCGTCGGTCATTTTATCGAGCGCCGCCAATGTGGCCGCTCGTTGCTGCTTGTGGATTTTCAGAAGTTCATCTTTTTTACAGAACTTGCTGACATCGTTCGACGAGGCCGTATCCTTCGAATACTTTTCCGCGAATCCTGCAGGCAATGGCGGCAACGTTCCCGGTGCCACGTCCTTGAACATATTATTCTCTGACAATATGAGATGCCCAATTTGCCAATTGATGTGATTGCAGCCAGGGCACGGACGACGCATCAGATCCGAATCATTCAAATCTTCCAAGTACGGCAGCGAAACCATATCGCCCATTTCAACCGCCAATTTAATCGCTTCACGTGCATTCATCGCGTTGCTCCCACGACATTAAACCACTAAAGAATTTAGGAACGAGATCGCCCATCTTAACGCCCAGCGATCAAAAAGTCGAAAGGGGCGCCGCAACATGTCGAAAAAATATTGCCCTGCGATTCCCCTGTTTGGCAGCCTTCGAACGCATGCGGTTCGGACGAATCTCCCGCACCGCTGGAACAATCGTTACGACCCGCTTCGCAGCGCGGTCGCATTTCCGATTAGCTTGCATTCCCGTGCAACTCCGCCGATGGCCGCTGTCCGTGGTCGGCTCCAATGGGGTAAACTAAAAAATCCGACAGGTAAGAACCACAACTTCTTCCTGCGGTCTGCCAAGTAAACCCCGCTCGCACAGCCTAACTCTTAGGCCTTAACCAGCGACGATAAATCCGTGATCCACGCCCGACAATTAACGAAGTTTTACGCTGACTTACGTCGCGGGCGTTTCGTGGCTTTAGATCAAATCAGTTTCGATGCCCTGCCCGGAAAAATTTATGGCTTGCTCGGCCCCAACGGCGCTGGCAAGACCACGGCTCTGCGCATTCTCAGTACCACGTTGCGGCCCAACAGCGGCACGGCCACCGTCAATGGCTTCGATGTAACGACTCAACCGGCGTTGGTGCGGCGGCAGATCGGTTTCGTGTCCGCCAATACGGCAATGTACGATCGCATGACCGCCTGGGAAATGGTCGAATACTTCGGTCGCCTGCACGGCATGCAAAATCAACTCTTGCGCTCGCGCATGGAAGAACTCTTCGACCGCCTGCAGATGAACGAAATTCGTGATTTGCTCGGTTCGAAAATGTCGACCGGCATGAAGCAGAAGGTTTCAATCGCCCGCGCGATTGTGCACGATCCGCCCGTGGTCATTTTCGACGAAGCGACCGTCGGCCTCGATGTACTAGTGGCCAGGGCATTGTTGAAAACAGTCGCCGAGCTCCGCGAGCATGGCAAATGCATTGTATTTTCCACTCACATCATGCGCGAGGCGGAAAAATTGTGCGATCGGATTGCGATCATTCATCGCGGTTCATTTTTGGCGGAGGGTACCCTGAAGGAATTATGCGATCGGCATGAGCAACCCGATCTGGAAGAGCTGTTTTTCCAGCTAATTTCTCAGCACGATGAAGCACATGCAATCAATAAGTGATCACCAGTCTTAAATAATATAACGGCAAAGTAGTAACCGTCGCATGAATTGGAATAACGTCAAACTGATTTTTATGCGCGAGGTGCGCGATCAGTTGCGCGACCGCCGTACGTTGTTCATGATTTTCGTGCTGCCGCTCTTAATGTATCCGCTCTTGGGCATGAGCATTCTGCAGGTCTCGCAGTTTCTCCGCGAACAACCGACAAAAGTGCTCATCATTAACTTGCCGCAATTGACCGATTTACCGTCGCTCGTCATCGACGATCACTTTGATCCACAGTGGCTAAGTGATCCCCGGCAGCAAAGGCTGTTCGAATTGTTATTTCCCGGCCAGGAACATGCTCCAAGTGCGAACCCCGATGGTCAAATATCCGCCGATTTAGCCAAGCATGCAATTCAAAATGGCGACTATCAAGCCGCCGTGGTCTTTCCTGCCGATTTCGCCAAACAACTAACGCATTTTCGCTCCTCATTGAGGCAACATTCCAGCAAAACGTCAACCGACGGGCAGCTAGAGGCGGCAGTTCCCAATCCCGTAATCTATTGCAACACGGCCAACGAAAAATCGCACTTGGCTTATACCCGATTGAACACTGTCCTGCGATCTTGGGCCGAAGCGGTCGCCAAGCAAAACTTGAAAGATTCCCAATTGCCCGAAGAGGTGGCCCAACCATTCGAATTCAAACAAGCCGACGTCGCCGGCGCAGAGCAGCGAACTGCCGCCATGTGGTCGAAGATCTTGCCTTTTGTGTTATTGCTCTGGGCACTCACCGGTGCTTTTTATCCTGCGGTTGACCTGTGTGCTGGTGAGAAGGAACGCGGCACGTTGGAAACGCTTCTCTGCAGCCCCGCACAGCGCAGCGAAATTGTCACCGGCAAGTTGTTCACCGTGATGGTATTCAGCGTAATGACCAGTGTCCTGAATTTGGCCAGCATGGGCATCACCGGCGATCTGGTCATTTCGCACTTACCCTCCAGCGACCAAGCCGTCCACCTTGGAATGCCTCCTTTGGTCTCTCAACTTTGGCTGCTCTTAGCGCTGATTCCCGTTTCGGCGCTATTTAGCGCATTGTGCATCGCGCTCGCGGCTTTCGCTCGCAGCACCAAGGAAGGGCAATATTATTTAATGCCCTTGGTCTTGGTCACGCTGCCGCTGGTCATTTTGCCCATGGGCCCTGGCATGGAATTGAATTTGGGAAATAGCCTTATTCCGCTCACTGGGCTCGTGCTACTGCTGCGCTCTTTACTCGAAGGAAACTACTTATCCGCGCTGCCCTACGTTCCGTTGGTCGTGGGTGTAACGCTGTTGTGTTGCTTAATGGCGGTCCGTTGGGCCGTCGAGCAATTCAACAAGGAAAGCGTTCTCTTCCGCGAAAGCGAACGACTCGATGTTGGCTTATGGCTCCGTCACTTGCTCCGCGATCGGGCTGATACTCCCAGTGTCTCTGAAGCGTTTTTCTGCGCCGTCCTGATTTTGCTCATCCGCTTCTTCATGACATTCGCCATGCAAGTTCCGGAAACATTCGCCGATTTCGGTCGGCTGGTGGTCGTCTCGCAATTGGTGGTGATTTTGACGCCCGCCTTGCTGATGACGGTTATGCTCACGCGCAGCCCTCGTCAAACATTGCTTCTCAGAAAGCCCGCTTGGTGGACCATTCCTTCGGCGGCACTGTTGGCGATTGCGCTGCTTCCCGCCCTTCGCTTGCTACAATTAGCGGTAGAACAGTTGTATCCTGCCTCGCCCGTCGTGCAGGAATCACTGCACTCGCTCGAACAGGCGCCAAATTTTTGGATGCCGCTGTTGCTCGTGGCTTTCGTACCGGCCGTTTGTGAAGAGCTCGCCTTCCGCGGTTTTATCCTTTCAGGCTTTCGCCACTTAGGACACAAATGGTGGGCCATTATTCTCAGCAGTCTGATTTTCGGCGTCACCCACATGCTGTTGCAGCAATCCATCGTGGCATGCGTGGTGGGAGCGGTCATCGGATATATCGCGGTGCAAACAGGCAGCATCTTTCCGGCAATGGCCTTTCACTTCGCACATAATGGGCTGCTGCTTGCGGTCATGCAATTTCAAAACAGCCCGCTCGTCCAAAAACTAACCCGGCCATTGGCCGACGGCGCCGAATTCATTTATGATTGGTGGCTGGTCGGATTAGGCTGTGTGGTCGCTGGGATATTACTTGCCCTGTTTGCCGGTTTAACCTATCGCAAGACCGAAGAGGAAGCCCTCCAAGAAGCGATCGAACATCAAGCCGCCGGTGTGGGCGCGTGATTTTCTGCGCATCCGGATGACTCGACCTACGCCTGTTTCGATTCCCGGACTTTTCGGCATTCCCGTTTTTGGCCCGTTCTGCAGTCCATGCTCGCTTTTCGCGCTCACTACGTTTTTCCGATCGATTCGCCCCCCATCCACGACGCCATCGTGGCGATCGATCACGATCGCATCGTGGCCGTGGCAGCCGCCAATTCGCCAGCAGGGCGAGATCTATTGCCAGCCGCACGTGATTTAGGTCGGGTTGCCATTCTGCCAGGGCTGATAAATTCGCATACGCATTTGGAATTCAGCAATTTGTCCGAGCCTCTCGGATCGTCCGGAATGCCATTCTCCGATTGGATCCGCCTGGTCGTGCACTCCCGGCACGCCCGTCTGGCTGCATCCGAAACCGATCCCATCGCTGCCGGCATTGCCGAATCAATCCGTTCCGGCACAACGGCATTAGGCGAAATCGCTTCGTCTCCTTGGCAACAAGAAGCAACTTTACCGCTGGAAATCACCCAGTTTTGCGAAGTTATCTGCTTCCGCCGCGATAGCGATCAGCAGCGTTACCAAACCGCATTCGACGCAGTCTGTGGCACCAAAAATGATTCGCTGTCATCAATCAAATGGACCGAAATCTTTCGTCCCGGCATCAGTCCGCACACGCCGTACAGCGTTCGT
>DASXPQ010000375.1:0-6506 GCA_036493575.1 Pirellulales bacterium | reverse complement strand
GGCGTTAGGACTCAACCCAGAGAAGGCCGTGCTGTTTGTGCAGTCCGACGTGCCCGAAGTGAGCCAGCTGACGTGGCTGCTGATGACCGGCACTCCAATGGGTTTGCTGGAGCGTTGCCATGCCTACAAAGACAAAGTTTCCAAAGGGCTGTCGGCGGATGCCGGCCTGTTTACCTATCCAGTGCTAATGGCGGCCGACATTTTAGCTTACGATTCCGATATCGTACCCGTCGGGGCTGATCAGGTGCAGCATATTGAAGTGTGCCGAGACATTGCGGCCAGTTTCAATCATCACTTTGGCCAAACCTTTGTGATGCCGAAGGCCAAGGTGCTGGACCATTCGGCGAAAGTGCCGGGCGTCGATGGCGAAAAAATGTCGAAAAGCTACAACAACACGCTGGAGTTGTTCGAAGACGCCAAGGCACAGCGGAAGAAAATTATGCGGATCGTGACCGACTCTCGGCCGATGGAACAGCCAAAGGATCCGGACACGGATCATTTATTTCAATTGTTTTCGCTAGTGGCAACCGATCCGCAGCGTGAAGAGATGGCTGCGCTGTATCGAAAAGGAGGCTTCGGTTACGGCGAAGTGAAAAAGGCGCTGGCAGACGCCGCCGAACAGTATTTCGCCGAGCCGCGGGCCAAACGCGCTGAATTTGCAGCACATCCTAACCGTGTTCGGGAAATTCTTGCAGACGGCGCCAGCCGCGCGCGTAAGAAAGCCGCCGAAGTGCTGGCGAGGGCAGAAAAAGCCTGTGGCGTAAAAGGATAACCAATTGAGCGCATCAATCGACTATCCCAGCCAAGCCATGACGACGATACCGCGGTGGGCGGCGATCGCCATTTGGGTGGCAGTCGTCGCGGGATTATCGGTGGCGTTGGCTCGGATTGCCGTGTGGCTGCAGGCCGCACACTTTGCTGCGGTTGGCGTATTTCCGGCGATGTTTGGCGCCGCGATTGGATTGATATTAATTTGGATCGCGGGGCGTTTTGGCATTCGCAGTCGTGCAATCATCATCTTCGGAGCGATGTCTGCGGCGGTAATGCTGGCGGCTGCGGAGCACGGTTTTTTCTATCTCGACTACCGAAATCAGTTTGCCACTGCTATTCAGAACAATCCGAAAGCGCAATTAGTGGTTTCGCTAACGGCAGATCAGTTTGAGCCCGCCACTTTCTCTGGTTTTATGGCGGCGGAAGCGCCCGCGAAGTGGCTCTTGTGGATTCTCGATGCAGCGGCGATGATCGGAGTTGCGGCACTTGTGGCTTGGCTAGTGGCCCCCGGTGCTCGTTCCAACGTTGCGGCTGAACCGCAGGCGATTTGAAACCATTAGTTCGTAACTCGCCTTTTTTCCTTCGCCCGTTCCTCCCATGTCCATCATCGGCATCGGTACTGATATCGTCGAATGCTTACGCATTGCGCAGATGATCGAACGCCATGGGGAGTTGTTCATTACCCGGGTGTACACGCCGCACGAAATCGAATATTGCCAAAGCCGGAAGCAGGGGACGCAACATTTCGCCGGGCGCTGGGCCGCCAAGGAAGCCGTTTTGAAAGCCCTGAGCACTGGTTGGCGACGGGGCATCAGTTGGCGTGATGTTGAAGTTCGCAATCTACGGAGCGGCTTGCCAACCATTGCGATGTATGGCGGCGCTAAAGAGTACATGGAGCAGGCCAGTATTTCGCAAGTTCTGATCAGCATTTCGCACTGTCGCAGCCACGCTACGGCGTATGCGATTGCATTGGGCACTGCGAAAGCCGTCGAGGTGCCTAAATAGCAATACGGCAGCAGCAATTCCGTGCGACTACGCCGATTTGGAAGTTGCCCGGCGTCCTGAACTTCGTTTTGGGGCTTTTTTCTTCGAGGGCCCTGCGGCAGCGCGGTCGGCCAGCAACCGCAAAGCAAATTCAAACGTCACTTCTTCTGGGGCCGTGTTTTTCGGAATCGAAGCATTGGTGACGCCGTCGGTGACATACTGCCCGTAGCGACCGTCGAGCAGTTGCACTGGGTTTTTGGTCACCGGCGATGGATCGAATACTTTCAATGGTTCCTTCTTTGCGCCGAAACCGCGCCGCACAGCCTTGGGTTGCTTTAGCAATTCCAGCGCTTCGGCAAAGGTGACTTCCAGCGGCGAAACGCCGGCCGGCAGCGAACGGGTTTCTTCTCCGCACTTGATGTATGGTCCAAAGCGGCCATTGAATGCGGTAACCGTTTCGCCATTGTCGGGATTCGTGCCTAAATTGCGCGGCAGTTGCAGCAATTTCAACGCCATGGCCAAATCGACCGTTTCCGGGGTCATGCCCTTCAGCAGGGATGCGTTTTGCGGCTTCTCCTCGTCGTCCGGCGTACCGCGCTGAACGTACGGGCCAAAGCGGCCAACTTTCAAGAACACCGGTTTGCCGGTGTCGGGGCAGACCCCCAGCGGCTCTTCGGCCTGCGAGGCATGTGAAAACAACTCACGGCATTTTTCCAGCGTGAGCTCTTCGGGGGTCAATCCTTCGGGGAGCGAAGCACGCTGCTCGCCTTGCTCGATGAAAGGGCCATAACGGCCGACACGAACAAAAAGCGGTTCCTCGCCCTTAGGATGCGACAGCAGGATCCGGCTGACATCGCGAGCATCGATTTCGTCGGTTTTTTTACTGAGATGCTGTTTCAGACCCGGCTGGCCGTTGCCGAAGTAGAACGTCCGCAAATAATCAAGCTGCGCTTTCTCGCCGCGGCTGATGGCGTCCAAGTCGTCTTCCATTTGCGCGGTAAAGCCGTAATCGACCAATTCCTTCAAATGCTTTTCCAACAGCTGCGTCACGGCGAAGGCAGTCCAGGTGGGGACCAATGCCCCGCCTTTTTTGAATACGTAGTTGCGGGCCTGAATCGTGTCGATAATCGAGGCATAGGTGCTGGGGCGGCCAATGCCCAACTCTTCCAGGGCGCGAGTCAGCGCAGCTTCGCTGAACCGAGCCGGCGGTTGCGTGGTGTGGCCCTTCGGTTCCAGGCCGGTGTCTGCAAGAGTGACTTTCTCGCCCTTTTCCAGCGACGGCAGAATGGCCTCGCGATCGGCCAAGTCCGCTTCCGGATCGTCCGAGCCTTCCACATAGGCCCGCAAGTAGCCGGGGAAGTCGATCGTTTTGCCACCTGCGGTGAACTCAGCTCCGTCGCCGGAAACCGTAACCGTTATTCGTTGGCCGCGGCAATCTACCATTTGACTGGCCACAGTGCGCTTCCAAATCAGGTCATACAGCTTGAATTCGTCAGGGCCCAATTTGCCGCGCAATTGATCGGGGAAGTCGAACGGATGACCTGCCGGCCGGATGGCTTCGTGCGCCTCTTGTGCGTTTTTCACTTTCGTCGAATACAGCCGCGGACTTTCGGGCACGTACTCGGGACCGTATTGCGAGGAAACTAAGCTGCGGGCTGTTTCGATGGCCACACTGGCCAAATTGGTCGAGTCGGTACGCATGTAGGTAATGTGACCATTCTCATACAAGGCTTGGGCAGCCTGCATGGTGCGGCGGGCCGTGAACCCGAGTTTTCTGTTGGCTTCCTGTTGTAGTGTGCTGGTGGTGAACGGCGGATAGGGGCGCGAAGTATATGGTTTTACCTCCACCTCGTTGACGCGAAAATCGGCAATGTTAAGGCGCTGGCGTAATTCCTGAGCTTGTTGTTCATCCAGCAACAAGAGCGAGACGTCTTTGAGCTTGCCAGTTGCGGAATCGAAATCTTTTCCAGCTGGAATTCGCTTGCCATCAACGGCAATGAGCGTGGCGGCAAATTGCTTGCCAGCGGCATTGGCGAACGTACTCAGCAAGTCCCACCACGTAGCCGACACAAACGCCATCCGTTGGCGCTCGCGCTCCACGATTAATCGCACTGCCACACTTTGCACACGTCCGGCAGAAAGCTTGGGCCGTACTTTTCGCCACAAGAGCGGCGACACTTCATATCCATACAGTCGATCTAAAATGCGGCGCGTTTCCTGAGCGCGAACCAAATCCTGGTCAATATCGCGCGGTTTTTCCAAAGCCTGGTGAATGGCCTCTTTCGTGATTTCGTGAAACACCAGCCGGTGAACGGGAATCTTCGGCCGCAGGACTTCGTTCAAATGCCAGCTAATGGCTTCGCCTTCCCGATCTTCGTCGGTCGCCAGATATAGATCTTTGGCATCTTTCAACAGGCCGCGGAGCTTTTTCACATGGGCGGCTTTGCCTTGCGGGATGACGTACAGCGGATCAAAATCGTGATCCACATTTACCCCGAGCCGCGACCAGCTTTGGTCCTTAAATTCCGCAGGAATTTCCTTGGCCCCTTGGGGCAAATCGCGAATATGGCCGATGCTGGCCTCGACGGTGAAATCACGCCCCAGGAATTTGCTAATGGTGCGGGCCTTCGCCGGTGACTCGACGATTACCAGGCTCTTACCGGAACGTGTTGCTTTTTTCGCCATACTAAGCCAAGAGATTAGGTGTTAGAGCGGAGCGTCTGGGAAGTATGGGTTATTTGATGGGAGCCAGCTGCTGATCATTGGGATTCGGCCCGATTATTCCTCATAACTAATACAGTCTATCCACCGACAGGCGTTACAACCGCCAGCCGATTGTATGCGGGCATGCGACCGAAGCCCACCGTCCCAAAAATCCTCGTTCCCACCCACCACCAGCTAGACGAACGTGCGGTGATTGTCGACTGTATTCGTCGCTGCGCCCGACTGGGATTGCATTTACGTTGCGTGGCGCTACAATCGGCTTCTCCGATTTTTTGAGGTTAATAACTTGACGCTTCCCTAATCGCATACAACCCAGGCACTCCGATTGTCAAGGCATGTTTGCTTTTCGACCGGTTAGACCGGGAGTGCGTAAATGAGCATATAGGCCATCAATTGGCCTGGCTCGCTTCTAGATTTCAGGACGAAAACCACATGTCCAGTCCGTTCCGACATTTTCGCAAAAATCAAAAGGCTTGGATGGTGCCAATTTCCATCTTGGCAATGGTCAGCTTCATTTTCTTAGGATCGATGTCGCGTTTTGGCGGCTCGGGCAAGTCGGAAGATCCTGAAGTGTTTACTTGGGACTACGGCGCTGTTCATAAAAGCGATTTGGAATACCGTAAGCAAACCCGACGCTTGGTGAAACAGTTTTTGGGACAGGCGTTCTTGACGGCGAACGCCGCGACGCCCGATCCGATGATGGAGCGCAGACTGCAGATGTTCCTTGATCAGCAGTATCCGCTTTCTGACGAAAAGATAGTAGAAGCGATCCTGCTGGATAGGAAAGCCCAGCAATGGGGCATTGTCGTCAGCGACGAAGCGATCAAACAGAAACTTAGGGGATTGACCCAGGATCGTTTGCGACCGGAACAGCTGGCGGGTATCGTCCGGCAAATGCAAGCCCGCAATGGGCAAGTCGGTCAAGCGGAGTTGTTCGATGCCCTGCGAAGCGAATTGGCCGCCAATTATGCGGATCAGGCATTCTCGCGGTTATTTGCTAGATTTAATGGCCGAAATTATATGTTCCGGGGCGATACGCCTGGCGACCGTTGGGATTATTTCTGCCGGCTGAATCGGAAAGTGACGGCTGAAATATTGCCACTGTCGGTGGAAAACTTCGTGGGCGAGATTGCCGATCCCGGCGCCGCGGAGCTGCAGAAGTTTTACGATCAATATAAAAGCGTCGAGCAACAACCCGGCAGTCCTACGCCTGGATTTCGGCAGCCATTCAAGGCCAAGTTTCAGTATCTGAAGGCTGATTACGAAAAGCTGTTAGCCGATGCATCTCCCAAAATTACTGAGCAACAGATCAAAAGCTATTACGACGAGCATAAGGACGAATTCAAGAAGATCAAACTTCCTGATACGCCGCCAGCGAGCGAATCCGGCAGCAAGACCGAGGGTGGTGCTGGGGCTGCCATCAAGCCGGACGCCGAAAGCAAAGCTGCCGACACGAAATCGGGAGATGCGAAATCTACCGACGGCAAGGCTGGCCAAAAGGCCGCCGGAGAGAAGTCCGATGCAAAGTCGAACAGCAAATCAAGCACCGCGCAGCCAGGCGATGACAGTAAATCCAGCGGACAAAACAAATCTGGCAACAAGAAATCGGACGACAAAAATTCGAGTAACGGCAAACAGTCGCAGGTGATGCCGGTTCAATCGCGCGGTAACGATTCCTTGGACGGCGAATTGCTCGCCTTTGCCGATCAGTCGCCCGCTAGTTCTGCGCAAAAACCGCCGGCTGCGGCAACAACGTCGGAAGCAAAAGGTTCTGCCACCAAGGCTGGATCTTCAAAGACCACAGAAACCAAGACACCGACTGCTCAGGCTCAGCCATCAGATTCGCCAACGGCAAAGTCCGATGCCAAGAGCCCTGATGCCACGGCGTCGACTCCGGTCGAATATGAACCATTGAGCAAGGTTAAAGATACGATTCGCAATCGCTTGGCTCAGCAGAAAGTCGACGAGCAAATCGACACTGCATTCTCTGCCATTGAACTGCAGGTCGATCAATACACACGCAGCCT
>DASXPQ010000374.1:0-8557 GCA_036493575.1 Pirellulales bacterium | reverse complement strand
CTGCAAGATTTCATCCGGCGATTGACAATTTACAAAATTTGATTGACCACCATGACGATTCCGCGATTGGCGATGTGGAACAGATTATGTTTCAACGCGGTTTGGCATTACGAGATCGAGAGAATGTTCGGCAGCAGTTTGCCCGCGATGCAGATATTTTGCAGGTATTAGCCGGCCAAACGAGCCGACTTCATGCGTTTGCTTCGGGGCCGGAAGCGGCGGCGGCTGGGTTTCAGAACAAAACACCGCTGGGTGATGGGGGCTCGGGCAAAAGGAATGAGGGGGCCAGTGATTTGCGGAATCTTATTGTACAGACGACAGGCGATGGCGGTTTAGTATGCCGTTGGACGGTGGTGCCGGCGACCGATCAAACCGCCGCCACGTTGACGCTGATTGGATCGCAAGGAGAGGCGAACTTGCGGATGACGGACGACAAACGGCCATGGCGTCTGGAGGTCCGGAGTGCGCAAGAATCTACGGTGCACGAATACCCGGGGTGGGATCCGGCTGCAGTGATGTTGGCAAGGTTGGCAGCGGCATATCAAACGCCGGGCGATGCTGTGCCTGCCTGGGGTGATGCGGCACGAACGGTTGAGTTGGCTGAGACAATCGATCGAAGCTTGGTGCGAGGACGGACCATTGAGCTGCATGAGGAAGAGTTCAGCGATATCAGCACCTTCAAAGGCACGATGACGTCGGTCGGATGTGGGCTGTTGGTGGCGGGAGTGTTTTTAGCGGTGCTGGTGGCCATATTACATCTGGTAGCGGTACAGGCTGGTTGGAACCAGTTGGCTGGAATGCTCGATCGCTGGCCTTACCTACTGCTGGCAGTCTGCGGGGTTTATTTGCTGTTGCAGACGCTGGTGTTTGTCGGGAAGCCGAGGCAAAAAGACGGCAAAACGACGTCGTCCGAGCAGACGCAAGTGGAAGAAAGACAAAGTGGATAATCTTTGGCGATTGTTCGCAAGTTTCTGGTTTGCAATCACGGCCGTCGCTGGCAGTAGGGCGTTGCGTATAAAGTCGAAACGTGAATATCGATCTGCCGCAAATTCAATGCGGAAATCTCGGTTGCAGCGCGGCCAAAGCATTTGTGGTTTTCGAGACGCCTTGCTTTGGCGTCGCAGTATTGCCGGCAGAGCTTGCCGCATCGGAATACTCTTCGTCGCCGGAATCATAGTTCTGACCGGCACTACTTCGCACGGTAAAGCGCAATCAGGCAAGCTGTTAGGGCGATTTGGTAGCGTTTTAAGCGGCTGTAACTGGTAGGCCGATTTAACGTGCGTGTCGCTACGCAAGGCATTCCTGGCGACTTCGTTAATTCCCGCCGGCCTGACGTCATTGCCAGGCTGTTTTCAGCGACATTAGCCTCCCGCCACCAGCTGCTCTACATGGATACACGAATTGTCTGCTGCGTGCCCGGTGTTACTTGGAGCACGCTGCGCTGGATGGTGCTTTGCGGCAGTCTTGGACTCTTCCAAGTTGCTGCAGATCACCCCTGCCAAGGATCCGAGGCGAGGCGCACCGCAATTGTGCAAGCGGTGGAAAACGCCCGTGAATCGGTCGTCAACATTCATGGACAAAAAACTTTGGTTGGCGACGACGATCCGCTTGCGCGGGGTGATGGCCCGCACAAAGTTAACGGCATGGGCACAGGCATTGTGATCGATGAGCGGGGCTACATCATCACCAACTTTCATGTGATCGACGGCGTTTCCAAAATCGAAGTGACCTTTGCAGACAGCAGCACTGCGGTGGCGCAATTGGTTTCGACAGACCCCAAGAACGATTTAGCAATCGTCAAGGTCGATTTACCGCGGAAAATGCCGGTGATCACTATTGGCACTTCCAGCGACTTGATGGTGGGTGAAACGGTCATCGCGTTGGGCAATGCTTATGGGTACGAGCACACAGTGACGCGCGGAATTGTGAGCGCGATTCATCGCAATGTGCAGATTAGCGATACACAAACCTACGACGATTTGATTCAAACTGACGCCAGCATCAACCCGGGCAATTCGGGTGGACCGCTGTTGAATATTGACGGCGAAATGATCGGCATCAATGTGGCGGTGCGGGCGGGAGCTCAAGGCATTGGGTTTTCCATTCCCATCGATAAAGCGATGATGGCGGCGGCGAAATTGATGAGCGTGGAGCGCGTCGAGCGAAAATGGCACGGAGCAAAAACGGCCGATACGCCCAGCCATCCGGATGGAGCGGTCGTGACTTCGATTGAAGACGACAGCCCGGCTGCCAAGTGCGGACTGAAAGCAGGCGACGTTATTACCACCATCGACGGCAAGCCCGTGGCGCGGTCGGCCGATTTTGAACGAGACTTACTGGGCCGTGATGCGGGCAAAGACATTGCAGTGACCGTCCGACGCAATAGTCAACCGGTCGATCTTAAATTGGCACTGGCTGAATTGAACAAAAAATCTGTAGCGGGCGATACCGCCTGGGAAATGTTGGGATTGAAATTACAGGCGATTCCAGTGCCACAATTCCAGCAGTATCAATCGCGGTACCGAGGCGGATTGTCGGTTGTGGAGGTGCGGCCCGATAGCCCTGCGGCCAAACAAGGCATTCGCCGCGGCGATGTGCTAGTTGGCATGCACATATGGGAAACGTTGACCATGGACAATGTTGACTATGTGCTGAACCGGCCCGACTTTGCCGACTTCCAACCGGTGAAATTCTACATTCTGCGGGGGAGCGACACGCTGTACGGTCATTTGCCGGTGTCGCTGGAACGGCGCTAGGCCGCCGACGATTGGCTTGCTGAATGTCCTGGCGTGACTTATTGTCAGGCAGATGGAAGCTGATTTTCTTCGTTGGTTGCGCGAGCGTTTGCCGCCGCATCCGCTATTGAAGTTAGGCATTGGCGACGATGCCGCGGTGTTGGCTACGGCGGGACGAAACGATATTGTCGTAACCACGGATTTGATTGCCGACGGCGTTGACTTTGATCTTAAAGTGCACGAGGCGCGACGGGTCGGTCACAAGGCATTGGCGATCAATCTGAGCGATCTGGCAGCCATGGCGGCCCAGCCGTTGGCGGCGGTCGTGTCACTGAATTTGCCACGGCAGGGCGGGCTGCAATTAGCAATGGAATTGTACGAAGGCATGCTGCCGCTGGCGGAGCGATTTCATCTTGCGATTGCCGGTGGAGACACCAATAGTTGGGATGGACCGCTGGTTGTGAGCGTCACGGCTATCGGCGAAGTAACTGCCAAAGGTCCGCTATGCCGCGGCGGCGCGCAGCGGGGAGATCGAATTATCGTAACGGGCAGTTTCGGCGGCAGCATTTTGGGGCGGCATTTGGATGTGCAGCCACGAGTGGAGGAATCGCTCTTGTTGCATCAACGCTATCCGTTGAAGGCGGGAATTGATTGTAGCGATGGGCTGGCGCTTGATTTGTGGAGACTATGTAAAGAAAGTCAGTGCGGGGCGGTGGTTGAAGTTGACCGGATTCCGATTGCATCCGCGGCGGAGGAACTTTCTGCGCAACGTAGTGATGGAGTTGCGCCGCTGGAACATGCGCTTTCGGATGGGGAAGATTTCGAATTGATTTTGGCTGTGTCGCCAAAGGCGGCCGAACAAGTCGTCGCCGACCAGCCGCTGGATGGCTTGACGTTGACCGACGTCGGGGAATTCGTTGCCGAAAAGAGTTTGTTTCAACATGGGGCGGGGGGTGCGAAACAAATGCTAGAGCCGCGCGGATTTCAACACCGTTTCAATTAGCGATTCGTTTGTATGGCGTGGCACCAAATTGCGAAAGTTGCTGATTGCTCGCCGGGCACCTGCTTGGAAGCGGTTGCCGGCGAGCGGATTGTGGCATTGTTTAATGTAGACGGTCAGTTTTTTGCGCTGGACGGGGTTTGCCCACATCAAGGCGGACCGTTGGGCGAAGGGGAACTAACGGGTTGCATTATCAGCTGTCCATGGCACGGCTGGCAGTTTGACGTACGGACGGGACAGCATCAATTTAGTCGTAGCACGGTTCAGCCTCGGTTTGAAACCAAAATTGAGGATGGCAACGTGTGGGTTGCAATACCAGAATGATGATGAAGAAGAAAGAATCGTTGTGGTTCGTCAGCCGTGCAGTGTGTTAATGGCCATCTTGTGATGGCGGCAAGATTTTTGCTATCGTGAGCGAGCGTGAACCTCTGAAAAGCGACCCCCGAGAGTTGGCGTCTTGATTGGCTTTCGCTCTTTTCGCAATAGCGATCCACCGCATTTGGCCGAGATTTGGCGCACGCGTTCCGGTCTGCGCGGATATGTGCAGCCGATGACTGCGACGCTGTTGGACCGTTTCGTTTTTTCCAAACCGTATTTTGATCAGGCGGGACTGGTCGTGGCCATGGACGGGGAGCGGGCTGTCGGTTTTGCGCATGCGGGATTTGGGCCCGTGGATGACGAATCGGCGGTGTCGACAGAAATTGGGTCGTCGATTCTAACGGTCGTGGTTCCCCATGCCGACGACGCGGCAATTGCCGCGGACTTGATTGCCCGATGCGAAGCGTATCTGCGTGACCGGGGCGCGAAAATTTTATATGGCGGCGGCATTCGACCGCTGAATGCGTTTTACGTTGGCTTGTATGGTGGCAGCGAATTGCCGGGTATTTTGGATTCCGACGCGCAACACCAAGACTTTTTTCGAGCGGCGGGTTATCGGGAAATTGACCGCACCGTGGTGCTGCATCGGGAACTGGCCAGCTTTCGGCCCATTGTGGACCGGCAGCAAATGCAACTGCGTCGGCGGATCCGTGTGGAATGCACCTGCGATCCGCCGTTGCGGTCCTGGTGGGAAGCGTGCACGCTGGGCGATTTTACGCGACTTCAATATCGGTTGTTTTTTGGAACGGAAACGGAGCCGGCGGCGATCGCTACGTTGATCGACATGGAAACATTCAGCCATACTTGGGGTGCGCGCACGGCTGGATTAATCGACGTGTTGGTGTCGGAACCGCATCGACGCCAGGGAATGGGCGTATCGTTAATCGGTGAAATTCTCAGGCAGGCCAGCGAACAGGGGTTTGGCCTGATTGAAGTGCAGACGATGGCGCACAATTCTGCGGCGCGGGCGATGTATCAGAAGTTGGGGTTCGAACAAATCGACAGCGGCGCAGTGTTCCGCAAGGAAACTTGAAGTGTGTGTACTGGCAATCCGTTCCGGAAACTCCATTTTGCTCACCTCATTTGGCCGGACCTGCCATCGCTTAGGACGCTCCAAACAGTTTTTTGTATCGTGGAGGCATGTCTTCAACCCGCATCCGATATTTGCGGCCAACTTTGAAGTGCCGGTATTTTGATAGTATGTCGGCAACATTGTGGCTACTAACGCCGAACATTTCCGCGATATCTGTTTTCGTCATCAGCCCGGTCAACGACTCAGGGATGACGCTCGTTTTGCTCGAAGCTGCTTCTATGTCGGCCGTCAGGAGTTCGGCCAGCAAGTTCTTTGGCATTTCGCGAACCTGTTGCGCGCGTAACTGGTGCCGTATGGCACAATGTCTGGTAATTAATTGTTGAATTGCGATAGGTGTGGAATCCGAGCCCAGATCTGGGAACAGACGCCTAGCTACCGCAAACAGCGCCGTGTCTTCTGACTCCGCTTGTGCTGCAGCGTCAGCAAGCGCGTGTCGCGCCTTTTGTCGGTTTGGCATAATGCTCCCTCGATGAAGATCGGGCGGCCACCGCCATCGCTCTGCCGGTAAACAGGCGAATACGGTCGGCGGGGTTTATGCGGTTGCAACCGCAACCCGACAATACCCCCAGTGTACAAAACCTACGTAGTACGGCAAGCGCTCAAAAGATCCGTTTAGCTGGGCGCTGCCGTTCCAAAACACCTAGTAATGGGTTATATTTAGCTCGCCTTTAATTCTCACCGCGAGGTTGCCATGCCATCCCCACGTATCCCGGCTAAAAAACGAATCACTTCTGGAGCGAAGTCCCTAAAGTCTCAGAAAGAATCTGAGGCATATGAGAGGGCAGTGCAGGCCGCGCGCGCGAGGGCTAAGGCGATGGCGAAAAAGCCCGGCAAAAAATAACCGCCTTCACAGCGGCTTTGCCTAAATAACCGCAGTTGCCCAAGAAATCAGCGCTTTTTAAGATACCGGGTCAATCAGCGGTCGCTCGACGCAATCGCTACGATTTCTCGGCGAACCTTAGGCGACAGCTTCGGCCACGCGTCGACTACAAAGGACAAATCAGAATCGGCAGGAATTGCGCCGCTTTTTGCGCCGCCTGTTTCAGAAAACGCCTTTTTCTTCGGGGATTGACTGCTATCCGGGTGCTTCGCAAGGAACTAGGCTGACCATTTGGCGGCGTGATTGGCTGGGAATGCGTCAGATGTTATGCAGCCGCTCACGCAGCATGCTACTGCTTGCCGGCCAGCCACACGACATAATCGAACAAATCTTGCTCCGGCTGGCCACCTAAGCGTCGCACATACAGCGAGAGTGGCGCGGGCGTGCCGGTGCGCCGCAAGTCGGCCAGGTATTCTTGCAACAAAGACTTGTGTGCGGCATCGGTTTCCAGCAGCCAATGCACCCAGGCCCAAGCTTCGGCGTAATCGAGCTCCGTCATGTCGGCCGGTGAACGCAATGATTCCAAGCGACGGATATCGGGGCGCCAGCGACCCTGTTTTGCTTGCTTGGTCAACTCTGACAGTAAGGTGGTGTTCAGGCCGTGCGTGCCGCGCGGCACCTCGAAATACTTGGCCAGGCCCTCATCCAACCACAGCGGCAAATTCTGCACCATGGAGTGCAAATAGCCATGACAAACTTCATGCCGCAAATCGTCGGCCACGCGATCGCCCCAATAAGCGTAGACGGTCAGGCGCGTGTCGGTTTCAAGAAAGAACGCACGACGGTCGGGAAAGTTTGGATATTTTTGCCGGATGAATTCATAGAACTGCTGCGGCTCTTTGAACAGATAGACGTGGATTTTTTCGTCTGAAATCGGCAGGTTGAGTTTATTGCTGACGTCGACGCGTTCCGCATTGATTTCCTGCAGCAATCGATGTTGGCTGGGCAGCTCGAAGTTGCTGTGGACCACCAATTGATCCAGCGCGACGATATACCGCTCCGGCAAATCGATGTGAGAAATCTGGTTGGCATGCCACGTGGCGCAGCCCACAACGGCGGCGCAGGCTGTGAGCACGCCGACGATTCGTTTGATGAGACCAATGCAATGCCGCAGTGCCCCTGCGTGCATTCGAATCCTCCGTGACCGGGAATCTTTTTCAGTCAAACTACATGGCGCGGAATGGGATGTAAGCGGAGCGGCAAACAATGCTCCCAAATTGGCCCGCGAAAAGCGGGCGATGATAGCAAACGCGTCATACGCGACAAAGAGCAATCGCCGTGGCAGGATTGTTGATTGAACAGTCTGGCGGATGGTGGTGTTTACGCGACCAAACGCACGCCATCGGATTCGCCCTGGCGAAAACGCTCGATTTGACGCGACCGTACTGCCTCTTCAAAAGTTTGACGGGAGCCGGGGCGGAAACGATCGTGCAACTCAATCAGAATGGCGTCGACTTTTTCTAACCAGGGCTGCGGGTTGTTGGCGAATACATCGAGTTCGGCGCCTTCGATATCGATCTTGAGCAAGGACGCGCGAGATTGGCCGCTGATTTTTAAAAGATCGGAAACGGTGTACGCTTCAACCGGACGAGAGGCCTGTTTTTGATCGGATAAACCTGCGACTCGGAAAGCCCAGCTTTGCGCCTCCGGGTTGATGATTCGCAACTGAGTTCGTTCATACCACAATGCCCCTTGAACCATGGTGACATTCGGATATGCGGAACAGTTCAAGTGCAACAGTTCGTTGTTGTGCGCTTCAGGTTCCAACGCGATGATTTTCGCATTGGGCCAGCGATTTGCATAAAACAGCGATGCGTAGCCCACGTGTGCGCCGGCATCGATAATCAGACTGGGCGGATTTTGAAATGGGTAATCGCACCGTTTTTTGCCAAGCAAGTCGTAAAGAACCAAAAAGTCAGGCCCTTTGGAGCGGCAGTAAACGGGCGTTGGAATTCCGGGAATTTTGAATTTTAGTAGGTCGCGACTGCCGCGCTGGATAAGATATTGGAGCGTGGTGCGCGGACCTAGCCGCCGCGTATATCGCCACCAGCGACGGAAAGTATCTCTGTAGACCTTCAGCTTCATGGCGCTGGATTTTGAATGAAAAAAAATGCGCGACAATTTGCCGGAATGATTTGTGCGTCGATCTAAGTGCGGTCGGAATGATAGCGGAGAACCGGCGATTGGGCAAAGAGCAAACTTTAGCCGATAGCAGACGCCTTTGCCGAAGTATTTTCGGCAAACATGTAGGCATACAGATCAGCGGGCCAGGACCGACTACTTAGAAATTAAGACGTCGAGCTCCTGCTTCAGACGTACAAGAATTGTGTCGTACGGGAACGCGCCAAGTTCCTCGCTGCCACGCTTAAGATTTACGAAATTTGGACCACACCAGAGACCCAAGTCGGCGTCGTCGGTTTCACCGGGACCGTTTACCCGGCAACCCATGACGGCGATGGTAATGTGATGAT
>DASXPQ010000373.1:0-6390 GCA_036493575.1 Pirellulales bacterium | reverse complement strand
CCACATTCGCTTGCTGTTGAGGGAGTAAATCACTACGGCGCCGACTCGTAAGCTCCCGGCTTTGCTCGGCACGCCATCGGGCAATGGCTTCATGATCGCCGCTAACCAGTACGTCCGGCACGGTCAAACCGCGATATCTCCTTGGCCGCGTGTAATGACCCCCTTCAAGCAAACGCTCCCCGCAGGCAGTGGATTGAGCTGAAAATGAATCGCACCGCGCACTGTCTTCATCGCCCAGGACACCCGGCACAAGGCGAATCACCGCGTCGATCAGCACCATGGCCGGAACTTCGCCGCCGCCGAGAATGTAATCGCCGATGGAAATTTCGTCCGGCTTAACTATCTGCCGTACCCGATCGTCAAATCCTTCATATCGGCCACACAATAGTAACAGTCGCTTGTGGCCAGCCAACTCCTCCACCACGCTCTGTGTTAATCTTCGTCCCGTCGGCGTGAGCATCACCAAATGCCCGGGCTCCGCCATTGCCTGTACTGCCTCCACACATTCCACGACCGGTTCGACCTTGAGCAACATTCCCGGGCCACCGCCATACGGCCGGTCATCTACCACCTTGTGTTTTCCCTGAGCCCAATCGCGAATGTTGTGCAAGTTTACATGAACTAGCTGCCGCTCAATCGCTAGCTTCAGCAGGCTCTGCCCCAAGTAACCGGAAAAGATTTCCGGAAACAGAGTGTGAACATCAAAACGCATGGCAGATCGCCGATTGCAGGATTACTCCGCAGCGGGCGCAGTTGCTTCCACACCGCCGGATGATTCGGCGGCGGCTTCGCCACCTTCTGTCGATGCGGATTCTTCTTCGGTCTTCTTCGGCTGGGCAATCACGGCCGGCTCGCCCGGGTCGGGTACCGTTTTCGGCGCCTTGTATTGGGCTACTGCAGCTTCCTGTTCCTTCAAGTGCGTTCCTTCCGGGCCGTATTTTTTGATCAGCACTTTCACGCGGTCCGACGGCTGGGCACCAACACCTAACCAATATTTCACTCGTTCCACATTGAGCATGCAGCGAGCGTCGGTGAGCGGAATCATTGGATCGTAACTGCCAATTTCTTCAATCACCCGGCCATCGCGCGGGGCACGGGAATCGGTCGCGCAAATGCGAAAATAGGAGCGATGCTTCCGCCCCAAGCGTTTCATGCGAATCTTAACTGCCACAACGGTCTCCTGCGTAAGTAGTGTTTAGGAAATAGTGCCTGGTCGTTTTCGATATGCGGCGAACCAACCATTCTAATATGCCGCCTAGTCGCCGGGCCACTGGGTTTTATTGATTTCTTGATTCTCGTTTCCTTTTCCGCAACTCTTTTTCGCGCTGTTTTTTCAGTTTGCGTTTTTCGTCGGCGCTCAGGCGTTTGCCCGTGCCCACTTTCCCCCGCGAAAGGCGGTTGCCCGGGTCGAGAAACCCGCCTTGCTGCAGTTGTTGCATTTTACGCATTCTGTCTCGCATGCCCAGCCCTGACATCTCTTTCATCAGCGAGGCCATGCCGTCAAATTGCTTAACCAACTCGTTCACTTCGTGTGGTTCCACGCCGCTACCGATAGCAATTCGGCGGCGACGGCTTTGATCGATCACCCCCGGATTCCGTCGTTCCTCGGGGGTCATGGAGTCGATCATGCCGAAAAACCGCTCCATTTCGCTTTCGTCAAACTGACTCATCAAATCGCCCATGCCGCTCATACCAGGAATCATGCCCATCACTTTTTGGATGGGTCCCAGCTTGCGAACCTGCCGCATCATGTCGCGGAAGGTGTCGAGCGTGATTTCCCCTTTGCGAAGCTGCTCCTCCTGCTTCTGCATTTCGACCTGGTCGAACTTTTGCTGAGCCTGCTCGACTAGTGTGAGCACGTCGCCCATGCCCAGGATGCGGCTGGCCATCCGGTCCGGATGAAATTCTTCCAGGTTGTCTAAATGCTCGCCGGTGCCGATGAATTTGATCGGCACGCCGGTGACTTGTTTGACCGATAAGGCGGCGCCGCCGCGGGCATCGCCATCGAGCTTGGTCATCACCAAGCCGTCGAGCTCAAGCGCCTCGTTGAAAGCTTTCGCGCTGTTAACCGCGTCCTGGCCGGTCATGCCGTCGACCACGAGTAGAACCTGATCTGGCTCGACGCGCTTATCAACGCGCTTGAGCTGGTCCATCAATTCATCGTCGATGTGCAACCGGCCTGCGGTATCGAGAATTACGACCGCAATGCCCTCTTCTGTGGCCTTGCGCACGGCGTTGTGGCAGACGACGACAGGATCAGGCGCGCCGCGCTCCGAATACACCACCAAACCTAGTTGTTCGCCGATCACATGCAATTGATCGATGGCGGCCGGACGCTGTAAATCAGCCGCGACTAACATCACCTTTCGGCCGCGCTGCTGAATCAAGCGCCCCAACTTGCCGCAGGTGGTAGTCTTGCCAGAGCCTTGCAAACCGCAAAGCATGATAATGCTAGTCCCCTCGCGCAAATGCAGCGAGTGGTCGACCGGCCCCATCAGGTTTACAAGCTCACGATGAACAATGCCGACAAGCTGCTCGGTGGGCCGCAACGATTGCAAAACTTTTTCACCCACCGCATCGACGCTTACCCGATCGACAAACTCTCGGGCCACGTCGTAACTAACGTCGGCTTCCAGCAGCGCCTGCCGAATCAGTTCCAACCCATCGCGCATATTCGCTTCAGTCAGCTTGGCTTTGCCGCGCAAACTGCGCATCGCTTCCGACAGACCGTTTTGAATGGTTTCGAACATGAAGACTTAAATAGAACTTGAGGGACGGCAGCTTGCAGTCAGCAGGCCATAAATTTGCCCCGACTTGCATCCAGGGACTAACGATCGCAAATGACAGAACCTCGCATTTTACAGCGATTTATGGCATTTTTGCAACCTGCAAAACGTTATGCGATAAATGATACCAATTGTATGGACTATGTATTGCCAGTTGAGAACTATCAATTTAACGCAGCAGACATCGCGATAGCGCTAAAGGAACCAACATTTTGCAGTAGACCGCATTAAGTTTGGCAAATGCTCGACCGAAAGGATTCACCCCATGTGTCGAAGGGATTTAGTTGCTGCCGCTTCATTTCTAATAGCATTCTTATTGCTCGTTACAGTCCTGGCGGCTGACGATCGTCGGCCCATCGATCTGGGCTCCTACGCCAATGCCACTGCGGACGACGTAAGTTACACACAAATCCAAGATAACCGTCCTTCCCTTAGTTTATGCAGCGCCCGCAACTGCACCGGCGCAGGCTGCAACGAAGTTGTTTGTGCTGCTGAAAGCGACGCGAATTGCCAACCGTGCTGGAGTTGGAATGCGGGTGTCGAAGGCACGTTCCTAGATCCGCACTTTCATAACACTGACAATCCCCAGGCTAATCAAGCATTGGGCCTGGTAGATCCAGGCTGGTCAGCAGCTCCACGCATTTGGCTGGGAATTGAAAACAATTCGGGTTGGGGAGCGAGGGTTCGTTATTGGGAACTCGGCGACAGCCAAAGCCTGTTCGGAATTAGGGACTTCCAACCGGGCTCAATTTTCGATGTCACGCAAAGTCTGAACATGTATGACATTGATGTAGAACTCACCAAGCAAGTCGATCTCGGTTCCTGGAATCTGCTTGGAAGTTTCGGCGGTCGCTTCGGTTCATTGGATCGATTAGTCAGGGCCGGCTTTTTAGACCTCGCCGCCCCAGCCAATTCAATGTCGTTCATGTTTAACAATCGAGTTAATGCCGGAGGTTTGACCGCATCGTTGGAATTAAGCCGACCGATTGGCATTGCCGGACTCGAAGTATTCGGAAGCTTTCGGGCTTCGGAATTATGGGGCGATTCCGACGCGTTTGTGGCCATCCGCCAAAACGGAGCCGGTACGCCAAGCAGTACTACGTTTTCCGATCGGTTCGCCGCCGATCTCACGATTTGCGAAGCCCAAGTTGGCTTACAATGCTCCAAGCAATTGGCATACTGTCCCGGCACGGTATTCGCCCGCTGTGCGTTCGAATATCAATCATGGATCTGGAGCGTTCCGGGCGGAAGCCCCGGACAGGGCTTAATTTTCGATCCCGGGGTCGATCTGTACGGGGTAGCATTTGCTATCGGCTTCTGCCATTAAGCGTAAACGACCCCAAAACGCACTTAACGTCTTGGTCCCATCAAGTTCACTAGCTCTCCGTAAAATTGCCCACAAGTTGTTCGGTGGACAGCAACGATTGCAATACTTTCTTGCTACTGCAACTATGCCTACGTGGCACTAAACTCCTAGCTCCGTTGTTACTGGCATCGGCGTCAAGCAAAGCTTGAATGAACTCTTGGTAGTCGGATACCCAATCATCGGTTGCGCGGCAATAATTGCGTGAACGGACGTTCGATCATCCACCCGTTAAAAATGCAATTTTTATTGTTAGCACATGCCGCGCGTCTTGCTCACCGCATTTGAACCGTACGATCGCTGGAAGGCAAACGCCAGTTGGTTGGCGCTGGTGCATTTAACGCAGAACTTGCCGGAGCTGCCGCAAATTACGACGCGGTTGTATCCAGTCGACTTTGCGGTCATGCAGGAACAGTTGGCTGCTGACTTGAGCGGCAACTATGACTACGCCTTGCATTTGGGACAAGCGCCCGGCAGTTCGCGGATTCAATTGGAAGCGATTGGGCTGAATATTGGAGGATCAAGCAGCCAATCGCCGGATCAGTATCGTCCGCTAACGGACTTGGGACCTGTGGCATATCGCACGGCCCTCCCCGTGGCCGATTGGGCCGTCAAGTTACGGCGCGCCGGCGTCCCGGCGCAGGTTTCGTTTCATGCCGGAACTTACTTATGCAATGCCACGCTGTATTGGAGCCATTTTTTGGCCGAGCAGATGGCCCTAAAGACACAAATTGTGTTCATCCATGTACCTTTGGATATATCACAAGTGGTCAATGAGCCCCACGGCACCGCTTCGCTCCCCTCAAGCATCTCCGGGCAAGCGGTGCGGTTGATTCTTGGCGAACTGGTCTGACGCATTAGCAGAGCTGATTTAGATATTCAATTCCGCTGACTCGTCATTTCTTCAATTCACTCGCATTGACCACGTTCTCAGGAATACCGCCGTTTAAAAGCGTCGCAACCTGCCGCGCTGTGCGACTGCGCAAATTTTCCAACGATTCAACCGACACAAAGGCCGCGTGCGGCGTGACAATGACGCGTGGATCGTTAAACGGCGGCTTGGAAAGATCGGGCGGTTCAGGTTCTTGGACATCCAAAGCAGCGCCCGCCAACTGGCCAGCATTTAAAGCCGCAGAAAGGGCGGAATGGTCAATAAGTCCGCCGCGCGACGTGTTGATTAAATATGCGGTCGGCTTCATAAGCGCTAGCTGCGAAGCACCGATGAGATGTTTGGTTTGCGCGGTCAGCGGCACATGCAAACTAATGTAATCGCTGTTGTGAAGTAATTCATCGAATTCACACCACGTTACTCCGGCAGGTAGCTCGTTGTGGGTCCTGTGAGTGCGGCCGGTTGCTAAAACGCGCATTCGTAGCGCGACCGCCTTTTCAGCCAGACGGCGGCCGATATTTCCCAAACCGACGATGCCCAAGGTTTGGCCTTCGATTCTTCGGAGTAACGGGCCTGCTTGCAGGTCGTACCGGCCGGATTTTGATTCCTGGTGATAGAACGCCACTTTGCGAGAGAGAGATAACAGCAAGGCTAAAGCATGCTCGGCCACTTCGACGACGCAATAGTCGGGCACGTTGGTGACGATAATCCCTCGACGGGTGGCCGCTGCAACGTCGATGTTATCCAGGCCTATTCCCAGGCGGGCAATGATCTTGCACCGGTCGGCGGCCAAAATGACGGATTCGGACACCTTTGCCCAATTGGTCATTATTGCTTCGCACCCTACGGCCAAATCGGCAAGCGACTCGGCGTCCTGCTGCTGGGCGACGATGAGTTCTGCACCAGCCTCCTGCAAAATGGCGCGCTCAATATCCAAGTCCCGCCAGGCGTAATCGGTTAATAGAACGCGAGACATTGAACGGAAATGCTTGTACCAAATTGAAGGCGCGGCTGAATACCTGTCGTCAAATCCTACCGGGTACGGACGGCTACACCGCCGCAGGAGCGTGCATGCGCTGGCGAAGGTATGCTTCCAGCTTGATCAGATCGGCGCTAAAGTGGCGGATTCCCTCGGCCAGCTTTTCGGTAGCCATAGCATCCTCGTTCATCATCCAGCGGAACGTTTTTTCGTCGAGCGTGATCTTCTTCAGGTCACTATTTTTTGCAGCTGCCGGATCGAGTTTCCGGACCAACTTGCCGTCGGCCGTGCGTAATTCTTCGAGCAGTTTTGGAGAAATCGTGAGCAAATCGCAGCCGGCAAGCTCGATGATTTCGCCGGTGTTGCGAAAACT
>DASXPQ010000372.1:0-2735 GCA_036493575.1 Pirellulales bacterium | reverse complement strand
CGGCCTTCCATGCGCATAAAGTGTTCGCCGCGCTGCACCGTTTCCACACTGGCCGGGCTGCGTGAACCGCCCGATTTCATATAGAGCAGGTCTTCCCCGGAACCATCCGACCCCATGGTGTAGGAAATCAATCCCTGGTTTTCATCGCCGCGCGCTAGGAGCACGGCGCCGGCCCCATCGCCGAACAGCGGATAAGTTTTCTTGTCTTGTGGTTCGACAACACGGGAATTGGCATCCGCTCCAATCACGAGCGCTAGCTTACTGCACCCTGTGGCAACAAATTGCGATCCGGTGACCAGCGCGTACATGAAGCCGGCACAGGCTGCCGAGACGTCGAATGCCGGGCAGCGCAGCTGCAGCTTGTGTTGTACTTGCGAAGCGGTCGAGGGAATGGGCAAATCGGGCGAAAATGTTCCCAGCACTAATAAATCGACGTCGCCCGGCGAGACTCCCGCGCGATCCATCGCCCGGCGCGCCGCCGCCACAGCCAAATCGCTGGTACACATATTTGGCGGAGCGTGACGCCGCTCGCGAATGCCGCTGCGCTGAAAGATCCAGTCCGGATCGCAACCGTACTTGGCGAGATCTTCATTGCGAACGACCAGCTCTGGCACGTAACTTCCGGTGGCTATCGCTTGCACACCGACTAGCCGCCGCAGTGGAGCTTTCAGATTTTGTTCAGGTGCGTCAGCCATTTATCTTAGCCCCGGGCTTTGCCAGGGGATATCGCTCAAAAATGCAAAGACTTATTTAACGCTTCGCCATCGGAGTGTCGACCCAGCGGCGCTCCGCGTGCGACTGGAGCACGGCATCCGCGACAATCTGCGCATTCAAGCCGTCGTAAAAACTCGGAGCCGCGTCGCGCCCTTCGACGATGGCCGAAACAAACTCCCACACCAAATCATACCGAAATACCGTCGCCGGCTCACCGTGGTCCAAATTTCGCAGGCTGCCGGCGGGTTTCAAAAATTCTGCCGGCACCGGCTGCGGCGTCAAGTCGTTGCCAGTTTTCCCAAGAAGAATTGTATTGGGCAAGTGCAGTTGATACACCGCGCTGGCCTCGGACCCGTTGATTTCCGCCCATTCGTGGCCGTAGCCGTTTCGGCGGTAGCCTTTTGCTAGCGTAGTCCCTTCCCAAACGCCCGTCGCACCGCAGGAGAATTCGCCGATCAAGCTGGACCAATCATCCACCTCCGATGGCGGGCAGGCCTGTCCATCGACGGTTTTCGTTCGTTCCGCAAATCGCGCTACCGCTCCGCAAACGGTTTTGATCGGCCCTAACAACTCGATGGCAAAATCGATCCGATGCACGGTCATGTCGAATAGGTCGCCGCCGCCGGCTTGGTTCTTGTACTGCCGCCATCCCCAACTCGACTCCGGCCAATCCAAAAATCGTTGACTACGAAAATGCCGCGGCGTGCCCAACGCTCCCGATTGCACTAAGTGCTTTAAATAACGCATCGCCGGAGCAAACCGATAGGTGAATGCTGTCATGTGTACGACGCCGGAATCCTGGGCCGCAGTATACATTTCGCGCGCTTCGGCGGCGTTCAGCCCGAGCGGTTTTTCGCACATGATGTGCTTGCCTGTTTTGGCCGCTGCCAGAGCAATTTCTCGATGCGTGAAGTTCGGCGTGGCAATGATGACCGCATCAATTTCCGGATCAGCGCAGATTTTGGCAAAATCGGTTGTGACTTTATCGAGATTCCATTCGCGGCGCCGAGTGTCCAGCAGCTTGGAATCTGTGTCGCATGCGGCGACAAGAGTTGCCCGCGGGTCCAGCCGAATGCCGGGCAAATGGTGATAGTCGCTCACCTTGCCGGCTCCCACAATCGCAATCCGCACCGGCGGCTGGGCAGCACGAATAGACATTTAAGCGTTCCAATCGGCGATCAAGCGCAGCGGAATTCTGCTAAGTAGAATCCCGTAAACTACGGGTTTTCCAGCGTGTTCACAAGACCCGCAAGAAGCGTGGGCATTCGACAAAGCCAGGCCGGAAATTATTTCAGACTAAACACGAATCCCACGAAGCCTAGCAGGTAAAACAGAAAGGCCGAATACACGCCGATAGCAAAGCCGTTATAGATATTGCGGAATACTGTTCCTACGGCAGCGCTAAAAGCGGCCGCGGCAATCAGCGAATAAGTGAAGCGCAATGGAACATGCAAATACAATTCCTCGACAGTGCCGGAAAACGCTGCTTTGGTAAACGCTAAACCGACACAGCAGAACAAAATGAGCAACATCATCCGGCGCAGCGTGAATTGAAACCATTTCATATCCGCACCAAACCGAACCATCAATGCGCGCGGAACAACAGTGCCCATGCCCACAACGTACTTGATTACTCCTTATCGCCCGATTCCAGCACCGCCAAAAATGCCTTTTGCGGAATGTCGACGCTGCCGATCGACTTCATCCGCTTTTTGCCTTCGCGCTGCTTGGCCCACAGTTTGCGCTTCCGGGTAATATCGCCGCCGTAGCACTTGGCGGTGACGTTTTTGCGCATGGCCGAAATGGTTTCTCGGGCAATGATCCGGCTGCCAATCGCTGCTTGAATGGCGATTTCGAACATGTGCCGATCGATTTCGGTGCGCAACTTTTTGACGATGGCCCGGCCGCGGCGGTCCGCATCGCGCCGGTCGCAGATAATCGATAGGGCATCCACTTTTTTTCCGCCGACCAAAATATCCATCCTCACTAAATCCGCCGGCACGTAACCAATTAACTCGTAA
>DASXPQ010000371.1:0-5541 GCA_036493575.1 Pirellulales bacterium | reverse complement strand
ACCCCCACTTCACCATACATCCGCACCGCAGGAGTATAAAAGTAACCTGCCCCCAGAATCGCCGAATCCCGAACATAATTGATTCGGTTAGCAGCAGGATTGATAAACAACACATACTCGTCGCCCAAGTGGGCGCTGATGTGGTAATAACCCATTTTGAATTCCCAGCGATCACCACCATAGGTCAGCGGAATGCCGAACCGGTAGTCGTCGCCAATCAGCGGCGTACTGAGTCCTTGCGGATCAAGCCGCGGGAAAACACCACCTTCGATATCAAGCTGCCAACCCTCCGGCCAGTTGGGGTCGTCGTTTCCATAGCGCCACAAGCCGGCCCGCGCGCCCAGCGAAACATCCCACATATCACCCATTTTGCTGTTCTGGTCAAACCAGGTGGCAAACCGCGGCTCTTTAGTACCGGCCAAATACGATTGATAAATGATTCCCTGCGGCAACACCTGCGAGTGCCAGGCATTGGAATCGCAGCAATAATTGCAGCCGCAGTTCGGAGCGGTGGCGCTCGGCGGCGGACCATAGGAGGGCTGATTCATGATTGCATTCACATCCGGCCCGGCAGTGTCTTGCTGAGTCAATCGGCGATACATATCGCCAGACGGGAGCTGTTGCGTTGCCGGCGGCGTAATCACCGATTCTTGCTGAAACGACACCAACTGCGTTGGCTCGGCCGGCGTGAAAACCGCGCCGGTCATGTTCTCAAGTTGAGGATAACCGGCAGCTGGGCTCGTTTGCAGCGGCAGGTTCATCTGCGGTGCAACGTTAGGCTGCATCACAGCACTGGCCTGCGACGCGGCATCCCACTGCAAAAGCACACGGTGCTGTGACGAACCACCTAACTGCGTTTGAGCATTGGGCTGCAGTGCCACATCCTTCGATTGCGGCACGGAGTATCCATCGGTACCAAACGAATTGGCTGGGTAAATCGTTTGAGCCGAGGGGTTGTTATTCTGAATCTGCGGCATGACGACTGTAACGCCGTCCTGCGCCAACGCCGATGCCGGCAGCGCGGTCAAAACCGACAGCACCAAGCTAAACAATGCGGAACTGTGGAAGGGTGAGGGTCGGCTCATGAACACGGTCGACGACAGATAAGTAATCAGTAGTTTCGATCGCTGTTGAGAACGGACGGCCAGAAATGGCGGAAACCAGATGAAGGATGCACACCGGCAGGATTTAACCAACAGGCATCAGCGGTTCCCTAAGCATCATCGGCAAGGCTGGCAGGGTTTCGCAGCCAGATTGGCGGCGGTTTGGCACTTGGTAAACTCTAACGGCACTAGCAGTTCCGGTCGGTAAAAACAGGCAAACTTTGCGGCCGGTCCGGGAGAAACTGCTGCCGTCAAACGAAAACTTGACAGTTAAGCCTTAAATTCCGAGAATATGCGTTACGAAAGTCGATCGCTCCATGAGGCACGGCGCGGTAGGTGGCGCCGGGGAACCAATCAGCTGGTACTGTGGGCTCTCGGAAGCAGTGAGGATACTGCTTTTAGACACCAACCGATCTGACTTCAGCGGATTTCATGAAGAGCCCACTGCAAGCCATCTTTATTGACCACAGCGCGGGCAAACGATTGGCCATGCGCGGCCGTCGCCACAATTCTTCGGGGCACGTTTCCATTTTCGAGGCCTTGGAAGCACGACGGATGCTGTCCGCGGGCAAAACGACAGTTCACAAGGCGCACACCAATTACGAGGTTGTTCCGTCAAGCGGATTGAAAGTCGCGGTAAGCACTCCGGCGGCGATCAATCCCACGGGAACTGGCCTGACGCCGGCGCAGGTTCGCCAAGCTTATGGGATTGACCAAATCACTTTTAGTGGCGGGGTAATCGGCGATGGCAGCGGGCAGACCATTGCGATTGTCGACGCTTATGATGACCCAAATATTCAAAATGATTTGAATGTGTTCGATGCGCAATTTGGGCTGCCAAATATTACGGTTACCAGGATGTCACAGACCGGAAGCACTTCGTCATTGCCCGGGACCGATAGCAGCGGCGGCTGGGAAGGCGAAGAAGCATTGGACGTAGAATGGGCGCATGCCATTGCCCCGGGAGCGAACATCATCTTGGTGGAGGCCAGCAGCGCCAGTGATGCCAACTTGTTTCAAGCAGTCACTACAGCGCGGAATCTGACGAATGCTGTGGTCGTGTCGATGAGCTTCAGCGGCGGCGAATTCTCTGGCGAAACAAGTTACGATTCGGACTTTACTTCGCCAAGCGGCCGGGGCGTCACATATTTGGCCGCCACCGGCGACGATGGCCAGCCCAGCGGTTATCCGGCATTTTCGCCGAATGTGGTGGCAGTGGGAGGAACCGTATTATCCGTTCCGATTAACGGCGGCGCGACTTTCTCGGGCAACTATACGAGCGAAATTGGGTGGCCCAATCCAATCATTTCCAGCGCCACGGAATCTGGCAATACCGTCACGATTACATTGTCGTCGTCGACGCCGGCGAGCTTTACGGTTGGCGATAGCGTTACGATCGCGGGCGTCAGCAACAGCAGCTACAACGGCACGTTCACGGTTGTAACGTCCCCGCAGAATTCCAACCAATTTACTTACACGCTGAGCAGCTTTTCTAATCTGCCAGCTTCCAGCGGTGGAACCGCCGTGGGAGATAACAACGGAGGAAGCGGTGGAAGCGTTAGCACGGTAGAATCGCAGCCCACTTATCAAAGTGGCATCGTTTCACAAAGCAGCACGCGCCGCGCAAATCCCGATGTAGCGTCGGCATCCCTCTTTCAGGATAGCAATGGCAGGGAATACGGAGTGAATGTCTACGATTCGTTCGATGCGGTCGGCTCGTCATGGATCGAATTGGGTGGAACTAGCTTTGCCACTCCGGTTTGGGCCGGCTTGATTGCAATTGCCGACCAGGGGCGGGCGCTGTTGGGTTTGGGTTCGCTGGATGGGCGAACGCAAACCCTCCCGCTGCTATACCAACTGCCTGGTTCGTACTTTCACGATATCACGAGTGGCAACAACGGTTTTGCGGCTGGTGCCGGTTACGATTTGGTAACAGGGCTAGGCACCCCCGTTGCCAATTTGTTGGTCCCAGCATTACTGGGGGCGAGTATTTCCGGGACCGTGTTTAACGACGCCAACAGCAACCAGTCTCAAGATGGCGGTGAATCCGGTCAGCCGGGCGTCACGGTGTACGACGACTTCAACAATAATGGCATCTTCGATCCGACGTCGCAGGCGACGTTTAATTCGACAAATATTCCGATTCCCATTCCAGACGTAACCACAGTTATTTCGACCGACGTGGTCTCTGGCGTCGCCGGACCCATCACCGATATAAATGTCACATTGAACATCTCGCACACCTATGATTCGGATTTAGTTATCACGCTAATTAGCCCCACAGGGACGCAAATCACCCTGGCCAGCCACAATGGCGGCAGCCGGAACAACTTTACGAATACGATATTTGACGATCAGGGAACAATCTCAATTTCTAGCGGAAGTGCGCCTTTCAGCGGCACCTACAAACCTATTGGGGCACTGTCGAATTTGAATGGCTCGGATGCCAACGGGACGTGGACGCTGAAAGTCGCCGACACGGTGGCACAAGACAGCGGAACGCTGAATAGTTGGTCGCTGCAAATTAGTAGCGGGGCCGATTTCAGCACCACCACAGACGCAAATGGGAATTATTCGTTCGTTAACGTAGCGCCCGGTACACACCACATTCGCGAATTGACGCCATCGAATTTTGTCGAAACCAAGCCGACCAGTGGAGTGTACGACGTTTCCATCGTGGCTGGGTCGGCCATTAGCGGTTTGGATTTTGGGAATGCGCCACCTATGCCTCCGGTGGTGCTGGGTGATTTCAATCGAAACAAAATACGTGACGCCGGCGATATTTCGGCTGCAATGTTGGCGCTTACGAATTTGGACGAATACCTGGCGACGTACCCGGTGACACTACAGCAATTGCCGACCTTTGATGATGTGGACCAGGACGGGCAATTCACGAATGGCGATTTGCAGGCACTGCTGAGTGCACTAATTGGGAATGGTGGAGGAAACAGTTCTGCGACCACGAAACAGGCTGGCAGCGGTTCAACAAGGACGTCCGCAACTGTTTCGACTGCTGCTGCGAGCGCTTCGGCAGTCACCTCGGAAGGATATACCGATCCTCGAGCCATTTCGACTGCTAGCGGCACTGCTGGAAGCAGCGGCATAAAGTCGGTTCCTGCGCTGCGAAAACTGCTGACTAAAGAACTGCAAGACAAGCCGGTTGCGGAGCGCTACCGGCTGCTACGCATCAGCGGTCACATTTCCTCACTGGACGCACTGGAAGATTTCTTCGCCAAATGGGTTGCGTAGCGTAACGGCGGCGGAAATGTGTCGAGCGATCTGGGTTGATCTGCGCCCAGTAATAGTTATTTGTCCGGCGCGGTTGTACGGCGCGCCCGAATCACTTGGATGAATTCGGCGCCAATTAGGACAATGGCCACGGCGTAATAGCACCACAATAGAATCGCCAGAAAAGCGCCGATCACGCCATAAGCGCTGGCATATTTGCCGCGGGCAATAAAAATGGCGAGCAATTGCCGACCGATTGCCCAAGCGGCGGCGGTAAGCAGTCCACCGGAAAAGGAGTCACTCCAACCGGCGGGGTCTTTGGGCAACAGACGAAATAGCAGCGTGAAGATGCCGGCATTGATTACCAAAGCGACAGCGATTTGGAGCGCATCGGAAAACACATCGCCCAACGGCAATATGGTTGAAGTGCGCGTTTGCACTGCATCGAGCACCATTCCGGCCAAAAAAATCAGGATCACGACGGCCCCCAACCCTAAGAGCACCAAAAATGCCCGGCCGCGCTGCACGACCAGCGCCCACGCGCTGGCGAACACGCTTTTGGAAGCGCCGCGTGCATTTCCGGCGATCCGGTCCAAGGCAGTGTCTAATTGAGCAAACGCGGCTAGCGCGGTAATCAGAATGGTGATTAAACCGACCGGTCCGTTGATGGCCGATTTTTCTTGCACCGTCGACAGCGTTTGCTCGACATTGGCCGCCAACTCATCTGACATGTTGTTGGCGACGAATTCCAACACTTTCTGATGGGCGTCTTGCCCCGAATGCGTGTGCTGCAAGAACCAACCCAGCCCGGCAGTCAGCACCAGCAGTAACGGGAAGAATGACAGGCCCACGTAGTAAGCGGTGGCGGCGGCCATCAGCGGGCCGTCGTCGGCAAACCAGCGCATGATTGCTTCATGAACATCGCTGACAAATTGAACGATGGCTCGCCGCATGCGACCTTCGCGAAAGCTATTGGCACGGACAGGGGCAGCAAGGTTGCGTCACGACTGGAGCCGGAGCGCATGCCGGCGTTTGTACCACGGTGGGGGCGGGGGCAGCTGCTGGAGCCGTGTAATACGTGGCGGGGGCCGCAGCGGGTTGCGCATAATAGACTGGCTGTGTGGGCGCGTATGCTGACGAATTGAACCAACGGCAGCAGCAGCCAGCTCCGACCACCAGCCATTTCAAAGCCATGAGCGCGAGAAATATG
>DASXPQ010000370.1:0-4123 GCA_036493575.1 Pirellulales bacterium | reverse complement strand
ATGCCGAGATACTGCTGCAGGTGACCGGGGGCGACATCCTGTGGCAAAAGGAACGGCTGCTAAACTTGGCGCTGGACGCGTTGCCGAACTCGTGCCACAGCGTTTTATGGATCGACTGCGATATCGTTTTTCAAAGAACCGATTTGCCGGAGCAGATTTCCCGGCAGCTGGAACAGGCGCCCCTGGTTCAACTTTTTTCGCGTGTGCATGATTTAGAACCGGACGCTCCTTTGACCGATTGGTGTACTCGCGCCGCAGTTCTACGGCATTCGATCCCATCTCGGTTGGCGCAAGGAATGTCGGCAGCCGATTGCCTGGGGAAACACTATCCGGGAGAAAAGGGAGTACGTTCGCCTGGGCACGCTTGGGCGGTTCGGAAGGAACTGATTGCTCGGCATGGGTTTTACGACTTTGGAATTGTTGGAGGCGGCGACGAGGCCCTGGCATGCGCTGCCTATGGTGTCTTCGATGAGGTAATTAGGCTGGAATTTATGAACCTGCGGCAAGCCGAATGCTACCTGGCTTGGGCCCAACCCTTTTATGAAGCAGTGCAAGGAAATATCTCGATGGTCGAAGGGGAGCTATTGCACCTCTGGCATGGTGAGCGGTCCAATCGACGCTGGTTTCAACGACATAGCGACCTGGGGCCGTATCAATTCGATCCCTATGTCGATATCGCCCGGAGCGATAGTGGCTGTTGGCGGTGGAACACAGCAAAACCGGCGATGCACGAATACGTCCGCGGTTACTTGGTTTCGCGTCAAGAGGACGGGTTGATTCCGGCAGTGACCATCCGATGACGAAGAGTCCCGTATGGGCGGACAAATGCTTCCTTTCTGTGTTGTTTTATGGCCCCATTTGCCAGCCGGCCACGCACGGGTAACAATTGGATTCCCGGCCAGTGAATTGTGGTCGGCGGAAAGTTCAGCTTTTCAAAGGTCGGATGTCCCGATCGGTAGCCGCAGTTCTGATTTTTCTTCGTCGCGACAATTCGTCATGATCAAACCCGATGCTCAGCGGATGACGGTTCCTCGGTTCACGGCGCTGAAATCGGCCGCTCGCAAGGTTACAGTGCTGACAGCCTATGACCACACGATGGCCGCGCTGCTAGACGCCACGGGAATTGAAGCGATTTTGGTGGGCGACAGCATGTCGATGGTCGTGCAGGGCCACCCCAATACATTGCCAGTCACGCTGGACGAAATGATCTACCATGCGGAGATGGTAGGCCGGGCCGTGCAGCAGGCGCTGGTGGTGGTCGACATGCCGTTTCCCAGTTATCACCTGGGTGTGCCCAAGGCAATAGAAAACGCCGGGCGCATTCTGAAGGAAACTCGCTGCCAGGCGGTCAAGCTGGAAGGAGGCGCCGACCAGGCGGATGTCATTCGCGGATTGGTGTCGGCTGGAATTCCGGTGATGGCCCACGTTGGTTTGCGGCCGCAGAATGTGCACGTCCTGGGCGGCTACAAAGTGCAGCGCGATGAAGCCCGATTGATGAACGATGCGCGGGCCGCACAAGAATCTGGGGCATTTGCGATTGTGCTGGAATGCATTCCGGCTGAGTTGGCGGCGAAAATTACCAAGACGTTGCAAATACCAACGATTGGGATTGGCGCTGGAGCAGATTGCGATGGGCAAGTGCTGGTGATCAACGATTTGCTGGGCATCACCAGCGGTTATGTGCCGAAATTTGTGAAAGCTTATGCCGATGTTAAATCGACCATCGGCCAGGCGGTCACTCAGTTCCGCGACGATGTGCGCAACGGAAAATTTCCTGGGCCGGACCAGGCGTTTCATTAATCGGCCAGTTCGACTATAGCCCCCCCTGCTTTCCATGAACCGACTGGCGGGCGAAACATCGCCGTATCTGTTGCAGCACCAAGCCAATCCGGTGGATTGGTATCCGTGGGGGCCGGAAGCTCTCGGGCGGGCGAAGCAAGAACAAAAGCCGATTTTTTTGTCAATCGGCTATTCCGCTTGCCACTGGTGCCACGTGATGGAGCACGAGAGTTTTGAGAACGACGTTATTGCGCGCCTGATGAATGAAGGCTTCGTGTGCATTAAGGTCGATCGGGAAGAGCGACCGGATTTGGATCACATTTACATGAATGCCGTGCAGCTGCTTACGGGACGCGGCGGCTGGCCGATGTCGGTGTTTCTGACGCCCGACTTGCAGCCATTTTATGGCGGCACGTATTGGCCGCCGACTGCGCGGATGGGGATGCCGGGGTTCGATCAGGTGCTACAGGCCGTGGCCAATGCCTGGAAAGAACGGCGTGAGCAGGCGATTGAGCAGGCGGCGGAATTGACGGGACATATTTCACGGATGGCGGAGTTGCCATCGGCTGGGGGTGAGCTATCTCTCAAGATGATTGATGCTGCTGGCGCAGCGCTGGAGCGGAGTTTTGATGTCCAGAATGGCGGATTTGGGGGGGCGCCGAAATTTCCGCATCCGATGGATTTGCAGGTGCTGCTGCGGTTGTGGAAGCGGCATCGGCGGAGCGGATTGCTCGATCTGGTTACCACAACGCTGGACAAGATGGCGGCGGGGGGAATTTATGATCATCTGGGTGGCGGATTTCATCGCTATTCGGTCGACGAGCGCTGGCTGGTTCCCCATTTTGAAAAAATGCTGTATGACAACTCGCTGTTGACGACGGCGTACACCGAAGGTTTTTTGGCAACCGGCAATGCGGAGTACGCGCGCGTGGCGCGGGAAACATGCGATTACGTGCTGCGCGATTTGACCGACCCAGCCGGCGGTTTTTACAGCACGGAAGATGCCGACAGCGAAGGGGAAGAGGGCAAGTTTTACGTGTGGACGCCGCAGGAAATTCAAGCGGTACTGGGAGCCGATGCGGCTGAGATCTTTTGTTACGTACATGACGTGACTGAGCCGGGCAACTTCGAGGGACAGAACATCTTGAATTTGCCCAAGCCGATTGAGGTGTGCGCCAAGATCAAGCAGCGCGACCCGACAGAATTACGGGCAGAATTGGCTGCCAGCAGACCGAAGTTGTTAGAGGTGCGCGATCGTCGAATACGGCCAGGACGCGATGATAAAGTGCTAGTGGGATGGAACGGATTGATGATTGACGCATTAGCGCGGGCGGCGGGAGTGTTCGATGAGCCACGCTATTTAGTCGCGGCGGTTAAGGCGGCGGAATTCATCCTGCGAGATATGCGCCGGGCCGATGGCCGATTGCTGCACACGTGGCGCAGCGGCAAAGCAAAATACGATGCTTACCTGGATGACTATGCAGCGCTGGCCAATGCGCTGGTCAGTTTGTACGAGGCCACGTTTGAAGAACGGTACATCGAAGAAGCGGTGCGGTTGGTGGAAATCATGCTGGCGCATTTTGTCGATGTCGGAGGCGATGGATTTTTCTATACCGCGGATGATCACGAGCAGCTGATCGCCCGCCACAAGGATATTCAAGATAGCTCAGTACCGAGCGGCAATGCGCTGGCGGCGACCGTGCTGCTGCGATTGGGGAAACTGACCGGCCGGGCGGAATATCTGGAGGCGGCGGAAAAAATATTCCGCATGGCAGGCGCGCTGCTGGAGCGAGCGCCTACCGCTGCCGGACAAATGCTGTTGGCACTGGATATGTTTTTGGGACCAACTTGGGAAATTGTGCTGCTGGGCGATCGCGATGCCACTAACACCAGCGCGGTGTTGGGTGATCTGCGTAGAAGATTCATTCCGAACCGAGTGGTTGTGCTGCGGTCGCCAAAGGCATCTTCGAGCACCCAATCATTGGCGTTGGAACCCATGTTTAATGGCAAAACGCTCATGGAACCTGAGCCGACGCTATTCGTTTGCGAAAACTTTTTCTGCCAAGCGCCCGTGAGCGGTCGACAGGAAATCATTCGTAAACTCGACGAGTTAGCGAGCAATTAGCTCCGGGCTAAACTGCGGCGGCGAGTTGTCCGGCTGCGGGAAGCGCTGTTGCGTTTCGATTTGGCTGGCGCTCGACCATTCCGATGGGCTATGGTTGATGTTGGCTTGTGACGACCGTTGTGTTGCGCAGCGGACACCTTCGCGCCACGACGGGCAGCCTTGGCAGCATGGGCGTTAATCGACTTTTCCGCAATCTGGGTCAGCTTTTTGTCGGCAGCG
>DASXPQ010000369.1:0-7156 GCA_036493575.1 Pirellulales bacterium | reverse complement strand
AAGCAGTGGCAGGTGGTCACGTCGGGGCAGGTCAGCGGGCAGCTGTCACACCAACTGAAGCACGGGTGCAATTTGCAGCAGCAATGCAGCAAATGCGGGAGCTTCTCGTGGCAGCAGCCGTTGCAGTCGGTGCAAGTATCGCAGCCGCAACCGCAGCCATTGCTGCAGGAGTTGCATGTCGATGAAGCGCCGCAGCTTGGTGCCGCCGCATTGCAGCTCGCCTCAGCCGGAGCTGCGTTGCTGCAGCTGCTGCTGTCGGACGAGGCCGCCGGCGCAGGCGCCGGAGCAGCGGGTGCCGCAGGAGCGGTCGGCTGCGAAGCGTTGTAGTAATCGTAATTACCATACTCGTAGGCCGATGGGGTCAACGCATGTGACGTCGTGTCGGCGAAGGCCGTTGCAGCACTAAAGCCGCTGGCCATGGCGATGAGGATCGCCAAATTTGTGCGATTCATGATCCAAACTCCAATCCGTTGAAGAACGCTATAGGCAGACGCGATTCCGGCACGCCTGCCATTTGGGTAGGTCAACTGGTCCGGCACCTGGGCATGGAGAGAGAGCCGCCTTTTGCTTCGGCTCCAATACCACGATTAGCTATCGACCCCTCCTGTTTCCGGAATTCATCGGAATCCAAACGCTTTACTGCCTCGTTTCCCACTTTCCTGCACCGATTCGTGAAGCTTTGCGGGTTGTTCCAAGATGAACGTCACAAACCGTTCCACTTAGATAAACCTTAACGGCTACAGCCAGATTGACGGCCGCCTAAACGCAGGCATCAGGCGAAACTTTGAAGGGCCGTAACCCATAATCCCGGCGACTTCTGGACATCGCCATACTAAGGCAAAATCGCGAAATCAATCTCGCACCGCTTGCCCAACGGCTGGCTTTGCCACAACTAAGCTTCACAAGCCGCCGACCTCGCAATCAACAGCCTCATCCGCTCTGTTCTTAGTCTCATTGCCAGGCACAGCCAATCACTTTGCGGGCAACCGTTCTACCACTGGTAGATCAGATCCACGCCGAACAAGAATTGGTTCTTGTCCATGTTGCCGCCATAAGGCTGGTTCGGCAGCGGGCCAAATACGTTCGGAGCCCTAAATCCGCCCGGCCCGGTATACCAGTCGTAGCGCACTTCCGGCCGAATGGTGAGGTTGCCCGTAGGCTTGTAATTCAAGCCGACTGACGTCTCATAGAAGCTGCCGGGGAAGCGGAACTGCGCATCCGTGTTGCCCGGCCGTAGCCCTGTCACTACGTATCCCTGCGGATCGTCAAACCACTCAAACCGCCAGCCCAACGTCCAGCAGCAATTGATCTTGTAGAATAAGTACTGATTGATGCCGTACCAATCGGCGTGCTGGCTGTTTAGAGCATTGAAGCCTTGTGTTTGTTGTTGCACGCCTAAGTCGTGCTGCAACACATAGCTCCAGCGGCTGGTCAAGTTCCGGCTCCACACAATGCTGTACATCGTGCGGTTGGAAAACGGACCGACGCCGGCCACGTTGAAGTCACTCTCATCGCCGCTAACGATCGAGAAGGCTAGGCTGCCGTAATCCTTGTCGGTGTAGGTGAGTCCGCCCAGAAATTGGGCGCCCTCTTGCAGCGAAAAGTCGTTCCAGCCGGCCACAACCCCTGCGTTCCAGGCCCAATTGTCGTTGATATTGCGGCTGGCCAGCACGCCGGTATGCGTAAACGGTTCCCCGTACTGCATGGTGTACGAATGCGTGTAGAAGAAGTTGCCGATCGCCGGAACCACTTCGTACCCGATGATCGTGTAGAAATGTCCCCACTTAATCCGCAAATCATCGTAGTCGGTTTCAAAATATAGCTGCGGCATCGCAAAGCCGTAGCGCTGATTCGGATCCGTATTCCACCGTGGCAAATTACCTTGGCTACGACCATCCAAACCCGCCGCCGTCGTGAAGAAGTAATCGCTTCCCCACATAAAATCGATGTCGCCGCCGATAAACCAACCGCAGTTCTTACTTAGGTCAGTCGTGCGTTGCAACACGCCGTAAAACTGGTTTAACTGGCCACGATCATCGTCCGGGAAAGTCACCGGGCCGTTAAAATGCGTCGACGGGCTGGCCGCATTCCCCATGATCCCGCCGTCAACCCAGCCGGTCACCGTGGTGTCATGTTCCTTCAAGCAGCAGCAATCGTCGAACAAGTGACAAATCGTCACATCAGGGCAAGTCAGCGGGCAGCTATCGCACCAGTTAAAACACGGATGCAATTTGCAGCAGCAATGTAAACAGTGCGGCAATTTTTCGTGACAGCAACCGTCGCAATCGCAGCCTGTATCGCAACCGCAACTCGAACGACTGTTGCCACATGCGGCGCACCCGCTGCTGGAGGAAGCCGGCGCTGCACTGCAGTTCATCTCAGCCGGCGCGGCGTTGCTGCAACTGTCGGCCGATGCTACAGGCGCTGGCGCGGCGGGCGTCGTAGGAGCCGCTGATTGCGACGCGTTGTAGTAGTCGTAATTGCCATATTCGTAAGCCGATGGCGTCACCATGTGCGACGTCGTATCCGCAAACACTACTGCAACACTAAATCCGCCGGCAAAGGCGATCATCATCGCCAGTTTGGTGCGATACATGCTCGAGACTCCAATCCGTTGGAGGAACAATAGGCAGGACGCGCAGCTGGCGCGCGTGCAATTTGGTGGGATGCAAACCAGGAAGGTCGTGAAAAAGAGGAAGCCGATTCGTCATCGACTTCCGTTCCACGTTTAGCGTATCGACCCTCCTCACCCTCAGAGTTTATCCGGAAGAAAACGCCGATGCCCACCAACGGCACCTGGTCAGCCGAGAATGGCAAACTTTGCGGTTCGTATTAGCTAACTGCTGTAAAGAACTTCCGATTAGCAAACGACGGCTGAATCGGTAGGCAGTGCCAATGCGCCTAGAAGTATTATTAATGGCGAAAGTACCGGCACTAAATCCCGGGCATTATTCCGCCGCCAGTCCTTCAAACATCGCTTCGACAAATTCGTCCGGCCGGAAAACCGCCAGATCCTCGGCCTTTTCTCCAACTCCAACCAGCTTCACTGGTAACCCAAACTGCTGTCGAATCGGCACAATCACGCCCCCTTTGGCCGTACCGTCGATTTTAGCCAGCACAATGCCGGTACATTTTACCGCTTCGGAAAATCCTCGCGCCTGACTGATCCCGTTCTGCCCGGCTGTCGCATCCAGCACGAGTAGCACTTCATGTGGCGCTTCGGGGATTTGCTTGCCGATGACCCGATGAATTTTGCTCAACTCCGCCATCAAGTTCTGCTGCGTTTGCAAACGGCCCGCCGTGTCGACAATGCACACATCCGCGCCCGTATCGATCGTTTGCTTCACTGCCGCAAACGCCACACTGGCCGGATCGCTCCCCGCGGCCCCCTTTACTACACTCGCTCCCAGTCGCTGCGCCCAAATTCCCAATTGCTCCACGGCCGCCGCTCGAAACGTATCGCCCGCACCCAGCACCACCTTTTTTCCATCCGCTGAAAACATCTTCGTCAGCTTGGCGATGCTCGTCGTCTTGCCCGACCCGTTTACGCCGCACACCATAATGACGGTCGGTCCAGTAGACGCAGTCTGCAGCGGCGCTTCATCCTGCGCCATCAATTGCTTTAACTTCGTCTTGACGACGTCCAACGCCTCGGCCATCTGAATCACGCGGGCCCGATACTGCGTCTCAATTTCTTCGACAATCTGATTGGCCGCCTGCGGCCCCATGTCGGTCCGCACCAGCTTTCCCCGCAGTTCCTCCAGAAACGCGTCATCGACCAGCCGCCCTTCACCTTTGAAGATGTCCCGAATGTCCGTGCGCAACAGTTGCTTGGTTTTCCCCAGCCCTTGCTTGAGTCGCGCAAAAAACCCGCGCTTCGGCTCATTAACGTCAGCCAACCCTTCCACAACTTCCGCCTTGATTTCCTCCGGCCGCTCCTCTGCTGAAGTGGCGGAAGCCGAGGTCGACTTTTTGAATTTATCCAAAATACCCATAATGTGCGCCAGATGATGAACGACGAATCCCCACCCGCTCATCGTTTATTGTTCATCGTTCAGCGTTTTGCCGTGCCCTTCAATAAACTTATCCAAAATTCCATTGACGAACGGCGCACTCTGCGCCGCGCCAAATCGCTTGGCCAACTCCACCGCTTCATTGATGGCTACCGCAGCCGGCGTTTGGGTAAAAAGTATTTCGTATGCCCCCAACCGCAACACGTTCCTGTCGGTCGCCGCCATCCGCTCCAAGCTCCAATTCTCTGCCGTCCGCACCAATAGCCCGTCCAGTTCCGACCGATTCCGCCTCACCCCGTCAATCAGCGATTGGGCAAATCCAATCAAATCTTCATCATCTTGCAATCGCGCGCGCAAAAAAACAGCCCGATCCACCGGCTCGCCGCCGGGATTCAAATCGTCCTCGTACAAAACTTGCAGCGCAACTTCTCGCGCTTTGGATCGCTTAGCCATGATGGTTGATCAATGATGAACAGTAATTCTTGGTGCCGTACTAGGTTCGTGACAGCGTTTCAATCGCTGCGGGGGTACCTCCACTGTCGGCAGGTGTGGAGATGACGAATCGCGGCTGCTCATTACGATCGCCGCCGCAAATTCTTCAGCAAACTTACCATTTCCAGCGCAGCTGTGGCACACTCTACTCCTTTGTTGCCGACAATGGGTTTGGTGCTTTGGCGGGTTACCTCATCTTGGCTATCTACGTTTCCGCCGGCGCGCCGGATCGCTTGCTCCACCGTATCGCACGTAAGCACGCCAAACAAGATCGGAATTCCGTGCTTCAGGTTCGCTTCCATAATTCCGGCGCTCACCGCGCGATTAATATGCTGATCGTGGCTCGTCTCCCCACGAATCACCGCGCCCAAACACAACACCGCCGAATATCTTCGGCTGCCGGCCATTTTGTCGGCCGCCAACGGAATCTCAAAAGCGCCCGGCACCCAGGCCACATCAATCGCCGTCTCCTCCACGCCCGCTGCTTTTAAAGTAGCCACCGCGCCTTCCAGCAGCTTCGACGTAATCTTTTCATTGTACCGCGATACCACAATCGCATACTGCCCGTTCGCGCCACTCAGATCGCTATGAAAAGTCGTCATAAGAGTGGATTATATCTTGATCAGGCACTGACCACACTAACCGCTTCACACCCACCTGGTCGAAGCCAACCACAGCACAAATCGTTTGCTTGAAAATGCGCCGCCAAGCACTCGGGGTCGAATTTGATCATTACATTTTCCATTTGATTCGAGCACCGCCAATCACGTCGTCAATTGTCATTCAACTTAGACTGACACGATTCGTACATCGTTAATCTCTCCGCCAGTCAGCACTTACCTCATCCTTGACACCCCCATTTGCCCCATTTATCATCGAATTAGAGGATTTATCACCCAGCGCAAGCTCTTTTCACACCGGACGATACGCAATTCCTTTCGCCCCTTTCAGCTGCTTAGCAGTGGCTGAAAGCACGCGGCCGCATCTACTACCGGCTTTCCCCTATGCCTATCGTGCCAATTCTTTGCGGCTTGCTGCTTATCGGCGGCATTGTGGCATTGGTGTTTAGCGGTGCCACTTGGCGCTGGTACCACATCACGCTCGGCGCACTGATCATGCTCCTCTCGCTGGGGTGGTTCTACCTGGCCGCGCGCACCCTGGAAATCCAAGCTGCTTGGCGCAGCGAAATTGCCAAATTCGAAACCGCCATCGCCGCGGAAGACAAAATCCACGACCAGCTCGTTCGCGGCGGTCCCGATGCCCAAGGCGTTGAACACGAAAGCCTCCCCCAACTGCAAACCGACCTGGAAAAACTGCTCCAAGGCCGCGGTCGTGTTTGGTCGCAGGTCACCCGCAAAGCGGTCGCACCCGATACCGGAAAAATCACTGCCCTCGTCGACAAACCCGATCCCTCGGGCATCGAAAAAAATATGGTCCTCTACGTGTTCGACGATGTCGATGTCGGCAGCGGCGGACAATTCTTGGGTACGTTTGAAGTTACGGCCGTGAATGGCCAGGAAGTGCAACTCACTCCGGCGCTAAAGCTTCGCGCTTCGGAATTGAAGCGATCCGTCGCCCATCGCGCCGATCCGATTGTGCTATACGAAGTCATGCCAACCGATAGCCGCGAACTGTTTTCCGAGTTCGCAAAACTGAATCCGCAAGGCTGGTTATCAATCTTCCCAGCGAATGTGCCCGATCAGGTCAAAGAGGAATACGCCAAAGACGGCCAACCTCCGCAGCCCGATGAGTCGCAAACCGACCACATTTGGCGGCGCGTCAAGGCCCTGAAAGATTTCACCGTATCCGTCGGCGCCGGAGATAAGAAAGAAACGCAACAAATCACCGCCGGCGCTGAATTGCTGCTCGATCCGCAATCCGCCCAGGAGCGCATTGCCGCCGGCGACGTCGAACCGGTTGCCGAAAACCCCGCCGTCTATGTTCGTCCGCTGCGCGACTACGTTCATTTGTATCGCGACCTGAACTTGCAGATTGAGACTCTTCTGCAAACGATTGCAGAAGTCGACAGTGAAAACGCCGCCGTCCAAGACTCGCAGCAAAAAATCGCAAAAGATATTGAATATCGCAAAAGCGAAGTCGCCGCGCTCAAGCGCGATCTGGCTCGCTTCCAGGCAGAAACCAAAATGATGAAAGACCACGTGGCCGCGCTGGAAAAGCAGATCGCCCAAGTCAACGGCCAGGTCGATCTAGCCGCCCGCGACAACCGACGCTTGGAATCACAACTCGTCAGCTACCAGCGTCAAGCCGCTGCAGAAATAAACCGCCGCATTCAGGCAACTCTTACAGAGCAGTAGCTTCGCGCGGGCCCTCTTTTGATTACGCGCCGCTACTCAGGTGGTCTGCCATCTTGGGAGGGCGAGGGTCCCGCCGAGTCGTGCCGCTCACTTCGTCAGATACAGCTTCCCCGCCGCTGTCAGCCTCAGTCGATACATCTGCTCGCCATGTTCAATCCACGCTTCGCGGCACCCTCGCAGTAGTTCTTCGGAACGGTACACAGGCGGCCTAACTTCTTTGGTCGCCGCGCTGGTCACGACGCTCTCCTGGTCCAAGACCGCTCGCTGTACGTCAGTGGTTCCGGCCAGCAACATAGGGATCTCCAGAGATTCCGCGATATGATCGCCTATTTGGAT
>DASXPQ010000368.1:0-5917 GCA_036493575.1 Pirellulales bacterium | reverse complement strand
ATTGCCGCCGAACTTTCCAACACGAAGCAACGCTTGGACGAAATCCGCCGTCAACAGCGCCAACTTTTCGAAGAATCGGGCCGGCGGAACGAACAAATTCGTTTGCTATCTGGCGATCGCCGGCTCACCGTCAAGCGATTCGAATTGGCACAAGTCGAACAGCGCGCCGCAGCGGCCATCAGCCGCTGGCAAGTCCTCACCCTCACGCATCGCTGGCTGGAATTGATCAAAGAGCACTACGAACGGCATCGTCAGCCGGAAACTCTGAAACAGGCTTCCGAATATCTGGCCCAATTAACCGTCGGCCGTTATCGCCGCGTTTGGACTCGCTGGGGCGAAAACTCGCTCCTCGTCGACGACGCCGACGGCCACACCTTGTCGGTTGAAGTCCTAAGCCGCGGCACCAGGGAACAACTTTTCTTGAGCCTGCGGCTGGCGCTCGTCGGCCTCTTTGCAAAACGCGGAATAGAACTGCCGATGGTGCTCGACGACGTGCTCGTAAATTTCGACACCGATCGCGCCACCGCCGCCGTGCAAGTGCTGCATGATTTTTCACAGCGCGGCCACCAATTGCTGGTGTTCACTTGCCACGAGCATTTAGCCCGGTTATTCAAAAATCGCCAAGCCGATGTTCGCCGTCTGCCAGCCGATCATCAATCCGGTCGCGATCAGCCATTCGTCGCCGACGTCCCGCTGCCGCCCCGCCGCCATCGTGCGCGACGGCCGAAAGACGAAACCATCGAGCCGCCCACGCTCGTTCCGGAGACACTGCCCGAAATCCAACCGGCTGAGCCAGCCGTTGCAGTCTATGTAAAGGAACCCTTGCGGATCGATTCGTCGGAGCAAGTGATGCGCCTTTCCCCGCTCATGCGTCGCTGGGCGTACTGGCAAGATGCCGAAGACGAACACCCGGAAGCACTCCACTTGCTTTCCGATCCTCAACCCCCAAAACTCTCCGCCACGGCCCAGCTCAAAATGGCTGGCCCAACCGACGATCAGTCCTCACCAATCATCGTGCTGTCGTCTGAAAACGAACCGCCGGAAACGTAGTTTTTCCCGAAAAAGCCGCCCAAAACCGGGCCCACACTGAGGTTGGTTCGACCCCGCAAATCCGCTACGATTGCTGGCTTGCTGTCGCTTCTATACACAAGCAAGCGTTCGGCATCGAGCTGGCTACTTCAATCTGGATTGATGGCCAACCTCGGGCGAAAAATTCTCTGAGAGCGCGCTTCCCAGTCAGACTAGTTGGCTCAATGGACTGAGCCACGCAATTATGCACCACGGATGGTGATGGATGTCACAGCAATCTTCGTTGTCTGACCACCCTGGCGATCAACCGCCGCACGGTGACGGACGTGAAAGCTCTGCATCTGCTCCAGACCCCGCGCAAGGCTCTCTGCTCACCACGCCGCTGCTTGCTATTACGCGCCTGGTGCTGCGGTTTCCGATTTTCACGCTAGCGCTCGCCATCGGACTCTCCGTGGCCGGCGCTATCTATGCGTTCATGTACTTGGGCTATAAAACCAACCGCCTCGATCTGTTGAATCCCAAAAGCGATCACAACCGCTTGTGGATCGAATACGTTAAGGAATTCGGCGACGAGGACGACGCCGTCATCGTCGTGGAAGGTGCCGGCCGCGATCAGGTCGTGCCAGTACTGGAAGAGCTTTCCACCGCGCTCGGACGCGAGAAACGCCTCTTTCACGCCGTCTTGCACGAAGTCGATTTAAGCAAAATTCGGGCCAAGGGCTTGCACTACCTTTCCGCCGAACAACTCCAAGGCATCAACCAGTACCTTGATGAAGCGGTACCAATTATTAACGGCGATTGGTCCCGTCTCCAAGTCGGAAAGCTTGTGGGCGGTAGCGCGCAAATGCTCCAAGCAGCTATCTCCGGCGCTCACGCGGTGGATCCCAATTTTGCGTTCGAGCACTTAGATCGTGCCGTGAATAGCCTCGCGGCCCAGTTCGGCGCCCAACCCCATTATTTAAGTCCCTTGCCGAGCATGCCCGACGAGCTGTCGATCTTGAGTGAGCTCGGAACTGAATTCTTCCTCGCCAAAGAAGGCCGCATTGGTTTCGTCCTCTTGCGAATCGCTGTGGCAAAAGACGAATTGGCTCGCGGCAGCGAAGCCGTTCGCTCCTTGCGCGAACTCATCGGCAATGCGGAATTGCGCCATCCGGGTGTCAAAATCGGCCTCACAGGCTTGCCGATCATGGAAAACGACGAAATGGAATCTAGCCAATCGTCGATGCTCCGGGGCAGCATCCTCTCTCTGTTTGGCGTCGTCATCGTTGTCATCGCCGGATTCGGCGGGGTCCGGCACGCGCTGCTGGCCAATTTGGTGCTTCTGATCGGCACAGGCTGGGCGTTCGGTTACGCCACCTTCGCCGTCGGCCATTTAAACATTCTCAGCATCACCTTTACCGCCACGCTCATTGGTGTCGGAATCGACTACGGCACGTATTATGTTTCCCGCTACTTGCAGTATCGGCGAGAAGGTAAGAACTGCGAAGAATCACTTCTCACTACCTCCCGTATCGCCGGTCCCGCCATTCTCACGGGCGCCATGACCACCGTCGTTGCATTTTTTGCCACCGGAACCACAAGTTTCACTGGCATCGCCGAACTGGGAATTATCGCCGGCGGCGGCATTTTATTATGTGCCATCGCGCAGTTATTCGTACTGCCGGCGCTGGTTCGAGTCGTTGATGAAAGCCGCATCGGCGATCGCCTTCCAAAGCCGGTCCCTGTGCATGCGGGAATTCGTGTCCTCATGAAGGCGCCCCGCCTAATCATGATGCTTGCCGTAATAACAACAGTCACAGCCGGCTGGGGCGCAAATCGATTGTGGTACGACTACAACCTGCTCAACATGCAACCCGAAGGTCAGGAAAGCGTCGAGCTGGAAAAGAAGCTGCTGTCCGAATGCGATCAAAGCGCCTGGTACGCGTTGTCATATTCCGACAGCCGCGAAGAATTGTTGAAGCGCAAGGCAAAATTCCTGACCTTACCCAGCGTCGATCGCACGCAGGAAATTGCCTCTATGTTGACTTCCGATGACGAAGTCAAGCAACCCATTATTGCCACCATTGCTAGACGCCTCGCCTCCCTTCCTGAACGCCCGCCACTCATTGCCGTCGACACTTTGGACGACCTAGGCGCCATCTTTGCTCAGGCCCAGGAGTTGGCCCAACATTCAAAGGATGGCGCCAACACCGCCCGGCATTTGGAACTATTGCGCGATGCCATGCGCCGCTTGCCGGCCTCCGATTGCTACGCCAAGTTATCGCAATTTCAGCAACAAATGGCCGGCGATCTGCTCAGCCGCCTGCACATATTGCGCAGCGTTGCAAACCCGGAGCCACCGCAATTGTCCGACTTATCTGCCAGCCTCGTTAGCCGCTTTGTCGGCCAAAACGGCAAATTCCTTTTGAAAATCTACGGTCGCGGTGATATCTGGAATATGGACGTATTAACCAAATTCGTCCACGACATTCGCAGTGTCGATCCCCAAGCCACCGGCAATCCACTGCAAACGTACGAGTGCTCGCTGGAAATGATACGCAGCTATAAGTGGGCCACCTTCCTCTCGGTCATCGTGATTTTTGGCGTCCTCTATATCGATTTTCGCAACTTTAAACATTGTGCCATGGCCGCCATTCCACAATTCATGGGAATCGCCGTCACGTTTGGTTTGCTAGGCTATATGAACACGCCCTTGAATGCCGCTAACCTCATCGCCATCCCAATCATCCTTGGCATTGGCGTCGACTATAGCGTTTACATCGTGCACGAATTTCTGGAGCAAAAGGGACGCTACCGTATGTCCCCCGGCACCGCCGTGGCGGTTATGGTCGATTCGCTCACAACACTCATTGGTTATGGCAGCCTTCTAATTGCCAGCCATCGCGGCCTACATAGCCTCGGTCAAGTGTTAACCATCGCCGTCACCTTCTGCACGCTCATGTCGGTCATTGCGCTCCCCGCATTTCTAACATGGATCACCCGTAAGCGCCCGCTGGTCCCCTGGGTCGGCGACGCAGTCATCAGCTACGATCACAACGATCTGATCGAAATGGAAGCGGACAGTGGCAATCTAACCGACACACGCCGGGCCGCATAACTCAGCCGCCGACGGCTATCTCGCGGCACACTCTCCCAGCCCGATTCACCTTTGAGTATTGCTCGGCGATGCGCTACAATGCCTTGCCTGCAGCGTAGCAACAACGCACGATCGCCCAACCGATCTTACGCCCACTCATTTCTCTTCGGGTCCATCCACACGGTTTTTATCTATGAGCATCCCCACCATGCCTGCTCCCCGCCTTACGTTGGTTCAATGGCTAATTTGCATCATCGCCGTCATCGGCTTCGCTTTCGACACCTACGTCCTGTTAATGCTTCCGCTGATCCTCCGTCCGTCGCTCACCGAATTTGGCATTACCCCCGGCTCCAAGGAATTCGCCTTCTGGTTGTCCATGCTGTTTTTCGTGCCTGCTTTCGTCGGCGGATTCTTCGGACTGCTGGGCGGATATTTGACCGACCGTCTGGGCCGCCGGCGCGTCCTCACCTGGAGCATCTTGATTTATGCCGTCTCGGCCTTCGCCGCCAGTTACTCCACCAGCGTGGTCATGCTGCTCGTGTTTCGCTGCACGTCGTTCATTGGCGTCTGCGTCGAATTTGTGGCAGCGGTTGCTTGGCTGGCTGAATTATTCCCCAATCCTCACCAGCGCGAACGTGTCCTGGGCTACACGCAAGCCTGTAGTTCGTTCGGCGGTTTGTTGGTAGCCGCGGTAAACGGTTGGGCTATAAAGTGGGCGGCCACCTTGCCTGCAATCGGATTGCCCGATTGGCTCTCCTCGTTAGGCGTCATCAAAGACCCGCACGCCGCCTGGCGATACACGTTGATGTCGGGCCTAATTCCAGCAATTCCCCTCATCCTTATCCGGCCCTTCCTGCCGGAATCGCCCACCTGGAAACAAAAGAAACTTGCCGGCACCCTCACTCGGCCCAGCATTCGCGAACTATTTGCTCCGCAGTTGCGCCGCACCACCATCATCACCACTCTCATGTTTGCCCTTAGTTTCGGCGCAGCTTTCGGCGCCATTCAGCAAATGCCGCAAATCGCCACCGGCATGCCCGACGTCGTCGCCCAAACCGCCGGCAAACCCGTGCCGGCCCAAAAGCAAATCGAACAAAAAGCCGCCTCCGATTATGCCAAAGTTCAGGAAATCGGCGGCCTGATAGGGCGATTCCTGTTAGCGCTGTTGGTCGTACGCATTGTCAGCCGCCGCACTTTGCTCCGCATATTTCAAATTCCCGGCCTTATCGTTTTGCCCCTGGCCTTCGGCTACATGGCCCTCAATAACCACTTGCTGTTTACCATCGGCAGTTGGAATGTCACGCTGTTCGATATTGGCATCTTTCTGGCAGGCCTGTTCACCGTCGCACAGTTCAGTTTCTGGGGCAACTATTTACCGCGTGCTTTTCCGCTCCATTTGCGTGGCACCGGCGAAGGCTTCGCCGCCAATATTGGCGGCCGCATGATCGGCACCTCCTTCGCCGCCTTGTCGGGCTATTTGGCCTCGCAAAGTTTCATGCCGGGCAAAAACGACGCAGAAAAAATGGCTTTCACCGCCGCAGCCGTAGGTTTCAGCGTATATCTATTAGGGCTCCTGCTGTCGTTTTTCTTGCCGGAACCAAAACAAGAATTGTCGGCCGATTGAAATTATTTTCCGATTGGCACGACTGCGAAATTGACCCTGTTTCGTGCGATTTTTACAATTCAATCACCTCACCACATTTGACACCTTCCCTCGGCGCAAAATATCTTTCAACGCACATGCTCACTCGATTCTCAACTTCCTGTCGCTTCCTAATTGCGCTGCTCTTAATGCTTGTCCTAGGGTCCTCG
>DASXPQ010000367.1:0-3984 GCA_036493575.1 Pirellulales bacterium | reverse complement strand
GCGCTGTCTTGGCGGGCTTGCGCGCAGCCGGTTTGGCGGCTCTCGGTTTTACTTCGACCTTCTCCACCACGCTGACTTCAGGTCCTTCGGTGTCCTCATCATCTTCGCGCCAGCCATGAGCATCGCGAACGCTAATCATCGCACTGAGAATATCGTTCCACGTTTCCTGCTTCATCATCACCGCATTCGGGAACATGCAACCGTCCCAGCAGATGTGTTGAAATGCCCTCGTCAGCTTGCCGTCGTCGCCGTGCAGCCAATACCCGGCATGGTGCGCAATCTTCAATTTCCCGTCCGGGTCGTTAGGCAAACAATGATGACCGGTTTTATCGTGCGTGCCGGCGCCCTTTACCGTCGCGTCGTTTTGAGCGACGTGAAAATCAATCGTCCAGGGACGTAACGCATGAGTCAGGGTTTTCATTGCTTCATTGAGCCGAGCCGGGTCGGTCCAATCCCAGTCTGGCGGAAGAATAGCGTCTTCGGGTGCGTTGTAACCTAATATATAAAGCAGCGTGTGGGCCATATCCGCCTGGAAGCCCAGCGTTTTCGGACGATTCACCCGTTCGAGCAAATCCAGCATCTTCTTCCAACTATGCATGCCGCCCCAGCAGATTTCACCTTCCGCAGCCAAACGTTCGCCAAAAGATTCCGCGATGTCGCATGCCTCGGAAAACGTTTCCGCAATCTTTCTTTGATTCGCCTCAGCATCATGCGACCAGTCCTCGACCCCAGATGCTGAATCAATTCGCACAACGCCGTGTGGACGCGCGCCCAGTTCGCGTAATTTCTTTCCGATATTGCAGGCCTTGCGCACTTGTTCGAGGAACCGCTGGCGCTCTTCGTCGCTGCCCATTGCCGAACCGCCACCCGTTGGCGGCCAAACCGGCGCAACTACCGAGCCAACCACGAACCCCCGGAACAGAATCTTATCAGCGAGCTGTTTGAGGCCATCGTTGTCGATATCGATGCTGACATGCGGATCATACAGAAAGAGATCAACGCCGTCGAACTTGATGCCGTCCACCGATGCCTTGCCAGTCAGGTCGAGCATGGTATCGAGGTCAATCGGTGGTTCGGCGCCGGGGCTGCCTTTGCCGACCAGGCCAGGCCACATCGCGTTATGCAGTTTGGGATAGTTGCTGTGACTGTGTTCAGTGCTCATAATCTAAATTGTTGGAAGCGTAACGTCACCTTGCAAGGAAACAGCGAGTCAGGCAATGGGAAAAATACCTCGCCACTGCGCCTGCTGCTGAACTTTTCGCCAACGTTTTACGGCGCGAGTGGATTCACGGCTTGGATTCGATAGAACCGCTTCGGGGCATTCGCTTCGCTTACAATGCGGGTGGTAGAAGCCCCATCTGGCGCGATGAGACCCAACCCGCTGTCGAGCCAACTTGGCGTGGCCACATCCAGAGTCGTCTGCAGGAAATAACAACGCGTCGGTGTGCTCTGCCACGTAACGGTCGCCGGCACGCCGCCGGGTTGTGCGTTAAATGCGGTGATTCGGAGCTTGTCGTTTCCGTCCAGCGGATTCGTCCCGGCCAGATATTCTTGCTGGTTATTCATGCCGTCCCCGTCCGAGTCGGCCTTCACATTGGTCGTGCCAAAATTGGCCAGCAGCCAGGGGATGGGCAGGCCATTGGTCGAGAGCGGGCCGGGATAAAGCGTATCCGTTTGCACAAACGCTGCGGCGTTAGTTAGAGCAATCCATCCACAATTGGCCGAATAAGCGTATCCACTGAAGTCCCCTGTTTTCAAATCTACTTTCGGCCCGCCGGTATTCTCGAAATTGATCGAGCCGATGTTCGCGCCATAACCGTAGCCGCGCAAGTTGCCAAGGCCATCTTGATTCACGCCAATTCAGCAGCGGAAAAATTTTGATAGCGAATGCCGTTGGTCGGACTCCCGCTGCCCAAGTTTATCCATCGAACATTTGCGGCGTAGATATAGCCGGAGCAAACGTAATCGCCGATGACCGCGCCGTTGTTCGTGGTTGCCCCGCCAATCGATCCAGCCAAGGTTGGCGGCGTAGGCATAGCGATGAGTGGCATCCACGGTAGTCGCGCCTTCCGCTGCGAATAATCCGAGCGAGATGCTCAAGCTAGTTAGAACGATTTTCAAAAGTTGCAGAAAATCGGCGAATAGGAAAAATTGGCTTGCGGGCGGGCGGAGTTGGTGGTCCCGGAAATATCGCAGACGCCCAAGGATAGCATTGCAGAAAAGGTTTATCTCCATCGTGTGCCGCAGCAACGAAATAGGTGTGCGGGGCTCAATCTGGGACAAGGTCTTCATAGTCGGCCCCGGCCCGCCGGGTGGCGTCAGACTGCTTTGGGCCTGGGCGGTTGAAAATTCTTTGTCGAAAGTCAACAGAAGCAGTAGAAGGCTGCTGCATTGCAAAGCTAGTATAGTTTTCATGGTTTTCGTTCGGTTTGTTGCATTGGGTTGATACGAATGATGAATTCGTTTCTTGCTCGGGAAAGAAGCGAAAGGCCGCAATAAGCTCCAATTGGAAAGCCTCCTCTAAGTTGCAGGTACGGCTTTTCAGGTCATCGGGCCAAAAAAGGCCACTCAGTGCCTCGCCCACCAAGGCGTTCATTTAGCTGGTTGCATGAACCTAACTGCTTTTCATACATTTTGCAATCAGAAGGCTAATGCTGTTTAGTCTTACTTCGGTTTTAGACCCGTTAGATCATAGTAATTTGTCATGAACGGAGACGGTTCTAATCTTTGCCTTGAGTGCGGGCTGTGTTGTAACGGCACTATTTTTGCCGATGTCGAATTGCAGTCAACCGAAGCCCAAAGCCTGAAGTCTAAAGTCCGAAGTATCAAATTATCCCAAAAAAAGGGACAGTCCGCCAAGTTGCCTCAGCCTTGCGTGGCTTTTGACGGTTGCCGCTGCCGCATTTATTCCGACCGTCCTACGTACTGTCGCCAATTCGAGTGCCTCCTTTTAAAGAATGTTCAAGCTGGACGCCTCGAGCGCAGGGCCGCCTTGCGAATCATTCGAACCGCACAGGAACGCGCCGAAAAAGTCCGGCGACTGCTTCGCGAACTCGGAGACACCGATGAAGCAAAAGCCCTGAGTCATCGCTTTCAATTCGCTGCAAAACAGTTTGAAAATGCTCCGCTGACCGACGTCAGGGCACAAACCTATGCCGATCTCACCCTCGCCGTCCACGATCTGAACTTGCTCTTGAGTGAAGCGTTCTATCCCGGCTGAGCGCTCCTGAAACGCGGTTTTACCGCGACGTCAATACCGCTTCCCGGGGTCCAACCAACGGAGTTAGTGGTTCGACATTGAATGCTGAGCGAAAGTCCATCGCGAACAAATGCATGCCATGCGAATAGATGATCTTCTTGCCGTCGCCGCTGTTTGCGAGCGTTTCCCGCATAGGCAGGTTGCGGCGTGAATTCGCTGATCTTTTTCTGGCTGGCAAGGTCGTATAATTGCAATGTGCACGGCACACTCTCAATGCCAGATGCCCTGCCGAAGTGCATGATCTGGTAGTTCGGAGCTGAAAAATGGTTCGATATCAATCGACGCCAGCGGGCGTTCGGTCCAACTTTGCAAATCCAGTATGGATGCATGTGAGGGATGCCGGTTCGTAATCCGGTCATTGCTCCAGCAACCTCCATCAGCTATTATTTTCAAGCCGGACCCATGAACTGTTCGCACGTCAACTTCGGCATGAGCCGCCGCGATTTCTTCGGCCGTTTTGCCTACGGCCTGGGTGGCGCTGCTCTGTTCGGACTCTTAGGACGCGATGCCTCGGCTGCTGCCGCGAGCATCCAAAATCCGTTCAAAGGCATTCTTCCGTCGCCTCATTTTCCACCGAAGGCCAAGCGCATCATTTACCTCTTCATGGCTGGCGGGCCATCGCAGCTCGATTTGTTCGATTACAAACCGCTGCTAAATCAGCGCAATGGGCAAGACCTGCCTGAGAGCGTGCGCATGGGCCAACGGCTCACTGGCATGACCGGTTT
>DASXPQ010000366.1:0-5849 GCA_036493575.1 Pirellulales bacterium | reverse complement strand
CGACGACCGCAAATCGCTAATCGTCTGCTCTTGCCGCCGCATCATCTCCGCCAAGGATTCCAGTTCGCGCCGCAGCTCCGACAATTCCGCACGCAGCGATTGCATCTCCTCGGCAGATTTCGCACTGGAAACACCGGCTGTCGGCGGCGGCATGTGCTGCGAGGTACTTACCGGCGGGAATGCAGCAGCTCGCATCGTTGCCGGCGGCGTCTGCGCCGTTTCATTCCCACCGCTCCCCAAGCGCTGTTTCAACCGTTCTAGCTCCTCGGCTTCGTACAATCCATGACTAATAATTTGGCCTCGCCCCGTCGGCGTCAAATCAATCACTAGCCGTTTGCCTCGCAGCGAATTCAAAATCTCGCGCATTGCATTCAAATCGGCAATCGGCTCCATCCGCGAAGCCCGGCCTCGCAATTCACCTTCCGTCTGCGCGCCCCGCAACAGCAGTTCCGCCATTACCGCCAATTCCACCTTGCTCACACCCAGCCATTCATACAGCAAATGACGATACTTCAGCACGCGCCCGCTCCCCTGCACTTCGACCGCTGCCCCCGCCACTTTCAATCGATCCAACGAATCGGTAATGTCCCCCTCGTCCAACTCCATCTGCGGATCGCGATTGCTCTTTTGATTGCAACCGTTAATCAGCCCGTTGATCGTCATCGGATACTGGTCCGGCGTCGTCTTGGCCTTTTCCACCAACACGCCAGCCACCCGACGATCAATCCGTCCCAGCGGCTTCCACCGCGGCGCCGATCCACCTGCCGATTCCGTGGCCGCAATAGAATTCTGTTCATTCATAAAATTGCTTTGTCGACTTGAAAGCAGGTTCCCAATTTGGACCGGGTGTTGTACCACGAATTTGTCTTCTCCGCCAATCACGCAGTTGCATCCGCTCCGGCCACCACTCCCATTGCCCCGAACTTTAGCCATTTCCCAGCCGGACAAACGAATCCACCATCTCTGTGGGATGGCAATTCGTTTAATGCGGTTTTCCGGGGCCTAGGCTTTTTGCGTGCTGCGGCCAATCTAACGGGTATAATTCCAGTGGCCGTGCAATCCCCTAGCGTGGGCCGCTCGCGATTGCAATGGTCCAGCGCAACCGGCTGCTCGCCAAAGTCCGGTTCCGTAAGGAATGGCTGAACAGCTATCCGCCGGTCACTTTCCACAAAGGATGATGGTGACGTCATGTCAAAAATCAATCAAATCATTTTGGCTAGTTTGTTGTCAGCATTTGCAATCATAATGCTGCCCGCCGGTTCCAACCTGGCCTTCGCTCACGGCGGCGGTGGAGGTGGTGGTGGCGGAGGAGGCGGCGGTGGAGGTGGCCACATGGGCGGGGGTGGTGGCGGCGGTTTCAGCGGAGGTGGCTTTGGTGGAGGAGGCAGTCACATGGGGGGTGGTGGCTTCGGCAACATCGGCAGCGGGATGAACGGCATGAGCATGCGCAGCTTCGGCAGCGCAGGCGCCGGCGGATCGAGCTTCCGCAATAGCGGACCCAACCTATCAAACCTTTCGGGCAGCGGGCGAAACCTCGGCAGCACGGGCAGCCAATTTTCACCGCACGATTTCTCCGGCCGCCAACTCTCCGGCAACAGCGCTGGCCACGGCAACTTCTCCGGCGCATCGTCATTAAATGGCAATGCAGCAACCCGCGGACTTTCGTCGTCGTTAGCGAACACTTCGCATCTCAGTCCGCAGCACGCATCCTGGAACAATAATTGGCAACACGGCGAACATCTCGGCCAGTTGAATAGTGCCCACTTCGCAAATAACAACTTTCACAATGGACAATTTCACAACGGAGACTTTCACAATCAGTTCCATAACGGCAATTTCAACCACTGGAATAATTGGAATCATTTTCACAATTGCTTTGTCGTAGCGCCGTTCTGGTTTCCTTGGTCGTTCGGCGGTTGGGGTGACTGCTTCTACGGTTTCGGCTATTACGGCTATGATGCCCCGTATTGCTACGACACCGCCTTCTACCCGGCCGTGTACAACGCACCCATTGAAGAAACCGTGGCCTACGAAACCGGCGGGCCATCGGCGTCTAACACCGCTCAAGTCCCCCCCGATTCAACACTCCCGCAAAACAACGCGCTGGGTAACACGGAAGATGCCGCCGGTACGTCACAAGCCGGCGCGGAATTTTTCGGCCAGGCGGGCGATGCCTTTCAGACCCGCAAATATCGCGAAGCTTTGCGGTTGGCAAATCATGCCGCCGTCGAATCACCGCAAAATCCTAAAGCTCCAGAACTAATGTCCCTCTCACTGTTCGCTTTGGGCCAGTATCGCGATGCTTCCGCTCAAGCGCACATCGCCTTGGCGCTGGGTCCGCCCGGCGATTGGGCCAATCTGTACGGTTACTACGGCGAAATTTCACCCTATACCAGTCAGCTCCGCGCGTTGGAAAAGTTCGTGAAAGAGACCCCCTCCGCGCCGGAGGGCCATTTCTTATTGGCCTATCAATATTTAATGACGGGCTACAATGCCCAGGCGCTGAAGGAGCTCCGTGAAGTTAGCAAACTAGCCCCCGGCGATCGGTTGGCTTCCGAACTGATGAAGAAGTACAGTGACAACGCAAACGGCGAAAACGTGCTACCTCCGGCGCCAATGCCATCGCTAAGCCCGCCAGATCGAATCAAACCCGTTCCCCCGTCCGACGATAAACCCGTACCCGCTGTCCCGTAGCCATTCCGATCGCTGCCGCGCCGTATTCACTTTTCATCGCGATTGCAGGTTCCGCTCGGGCCTGGCTCATTCGCTTCGGCAATCATTTACAGGGCGATTGACCGGGCCCGGCAGCCTAATTAAAGTGTTCGCTTCCTACCGCTAAAGCTGCCGCTCACTGAACCCTGGCCTCTAAACCCTATCCATGCTCGCCAAGCGAGTCATTCCCTGCTTAGACGTCGACCAAGGCCGCGTCGTCAAAGGAACCAAGTTCCTCGATTTGCGCGATGCCGGCGACCCGGTAGAAGTCGCCGCCCGCTACGAGGCCGAAGGGGCCGACGAATTGGTCTTTCTCGACATCACCGCCAGCCATGAAGGCCGCGCTACCATGATCGATGTCGTTCGCCGCACCGCCGAAGTCGTCTTCATGCCCCTCACTGTCGGCGGCGGTATACGTACCCTCGACGACATTCGCGCCTTATTAAATGCCGGCTGCGATAAAGTGTCCATCAATTCAGCAGCTTGCAAAGACCCCAATTTCGTCCGCCAGGCAGCCCGCAAGTTCGGCAGCCAATGCATTGTCGTCAACATCGACCCCAAGCGAATTAAGACAAACGGCCAGGAGAAGTGGGAGGTCCACATCAACGGCGGCCGAATTCCCACCGGCAAGGAAGCTGTCCCCTGGGCGGAGGAGGTCGAACGCCTCGGAGCCGGCGAAATTGTCCTCACTTGCATGGATGCAGACGGCACGAAAAATGGTTATGATTTAGAAATGACGGCCGCCGTCAGCCGCGCGGTTTCCGTCCCCGTGGTTGCCAGCGGCGGTGCCGGTCGACCGGAACACTTAGCCGACGCAATTCTAGTGGGTCACGCCGATGCCGCCTTGGCGGCCGGCATTTTCCACTTCGGCCAATATACGATTCGACAGGTGAAACAAACCATGCACCAGCGCGGTATTCCCGTCCGGTTGTAATTCGTCACCGAAAGCAGATCAACTTACTAATAGGCATCAAGCGTTCTCATGTCTCACGACGAAAACAGCAATAATCATCATTTCAAAACCGGCGGCGCGGTTGATCGGTTTCTAGTCAAGCATGAAGAATTGGAAATCGACAAGCTCTTTCGCGCCCTCGTCAAACTCGAAGGCAGCGATCTGCATTTAAAGGTCGGCCGGCCACCGTACGTTCGCGTGAAAGGCTCCTTGCGCCCCCTCAGCCGTGGACCCATCGAAGATGAAGAAATGGTCCGCCTCATCTTCGGCATGTTCGACGAACGCCGACAAAAGATTTTTGAAGATACCGGCGGCTGCGACTTTGCTCACGTCGTCGATGTCGACGGCGTCAAATGGCGCTTCCGCGTCAATATTCTGCAACAGCTTGGTCACGTTGGCATGGTCGCCCGCCGCGTCAACAACTTCATCCCGAACTTTGAAGGCCTGAACCTGCCTCCCATCATGGAGGATTTATGCAAGTTCGATCAGGGAATGATCCTGCTCGCCGGCGTAACCGGCTCCGGCAAAAGCACGACCATCGCGTCGATGCTCAACTACATCAATCACAATTACCGTAAGCATATTCTGACGCTGGAAGACCCCATCGAATTCACTTTCACGGAAGAAAAATGCCTCATCAATCAACGTGAAGTTGGTACCGATGTCAAAGATTTCTCCATCGGCATGAAGCACGCCGTCCGCGAAGATCCCGACGTCATGCTCGTGGGCGAAATGCGCGATCAGGAAACATTCATGACCGCCATCCACGCCGCCGAAACCGGCCACTTGGTGTTCGGCACTATTCACGCTTCCAGTGCGCCTAGTACTATCAGCCGTATTTTGGACTTGTTCCCACGCGAAATGCACCAAGCCCTCCGCAGCGCCATCGCCTTCAACATGAAAGGCATCGTCGCGCAAAAACTGCTGCCGTCCATCAAGGAAGGTGTCGGCCGTGTGCCCACCGTCGAGGTCATGACCTTCAATGCCATGGTCCGCAAGTTAATCCTGGAAGAACGCGATGACAAACTTGCCGACCTCATTAAAATGTCCTCCAAGGATGGTATGCAGGATTTCACCATGAGCCTCAGGGAACTGGTCGAGCGCGATTTGATCGACCGCCAGGTAGCCCTCGACGTAGCGCCCAATGTCGAGGCGCTCAAAATGGCCCTCAAAGGCATCGAAGTCAAGTCAGCGGGAATTCTTTGATGTCACGTTGGCCAGCGCTGATTTTCGTGGGCATGGTCTTGGCCATGTTGTTCGCTTGGCCCCAGCACGCGCCGGCTCAGCCACCAGCCGCCCCCGGAGTGGCCGTGCCCGAAGATACCAGCGTCTGGCCGCACTATCCCCTCCCCTCGCCCACCCAGTTCGGAAAAGATCCTGTCGCCGGCCGCGGCCGCGGGTTTTATATCAGTCTCTCTCGCTTCATTCTGATCTGGATTCTGTTCCTCATCTGGGTCAAAACCGCCGATTGGGTCAGCCAAGATTGTCTCCGGCTCGACATGACCTACATGATCTGGAACGGCGTCATGGTCGGCCCCTTTATCGCTGCATTTTTGCTCCTCTGGCTGCTCCCCTGGTTTGAAGTCGCCTACCCGTTGATGGCCCTGGCCTATTTGGTGCCGGTCGGCGTTTACATCATCATCCGTAACAAAGGCGTGGAGCAGCATCAGCGCGTGCTCACTCCCGATCATATACGACACGTCTTCGCCAGCGTCGCAGGCAAAGTCGGCGTCAAAGTTGCCGCAGAACGGCAAATGGATTACGACAAGGGCGCCCCGGTTAAGTTCAAAGCCACCGCCGGCGGCGGCCGTGATGGCGAGGCCAACCTCCTCTTGGCCCGCCGCTCCCCAGGCTATGTGTCCACCAAAGATCTCATCGCCGAAATGCTCGATCGCCGCGGCGATTCTCTCATGCTGGAATGTACCGCCACCAACGTCGGTGTCCGCTTCCAAATCGACGGTGTCTGGCACAATGTCGACCCCCGGGACCGCAACTCCGGCGATATGCTCGTAGCCGTCCTCAAAACCATGGCTGGTCTCGACGCCAACGAACGCGTCAAACGCCAAAACGGCACCCTCGCGACCGATTACCAAAACATTCACTATTTCTGCAAGCTCCAAAGTCAGGGTGTGGAAAATGGCGAGCGTATCATCGTCCAATTCCGACCGACCAAAGCACCCGTCCA
>DASXPQ010000365.1:0-7262 GCA_036493575.1 Pirellulales bacterium | reverse complement strand
CCATTTGCCCTCAGGGTTCCATAACCGCGATAGATATGCGATTTGACCGGTGTGATAGGCAACGTGGGTCAGCCCTCGCACCAGGGCCTGCTGCACCGTGTGCGGTTCGCCTCGGATCGAAATGCTTTTGGCCAGGTCAGTTTCTTGCAAAGCGTCCAGAGTTTGGAATAGAACCGACCATCCTCGTTCCCAATGATTCATTAAATGGGCCCGGGTGTCCTGCGGCTCAAGCACGAATTCATTATCCCGATTGCGAGTCGGCTTTTCCCCGTCGGTCGAGAGAAAGTCGGTCCAGCGGGAAAGCAGGTTTCCGCCCAAGTGTTTGACGATGATCGCCACCGGATTGACCGCTTCGCCGGGCCGGCGAAAAAATGCCTCATCATTGAGCTGCGCGAGTGCGCCTTCAGCCAAACCTTTGTGACGCTGAAACTCGTGGCGAATATCCGAAACAGATGTAGCCATGATCCACCTCCGTAAAGTTGTGGCAAGCGACCGGCGACACTCCCCGCCGAAGCCAGCTATACTTTTGCCGTCTGCCCGCTGCGCACCCGGCCAAGGGTTTGCTCGTACAAGGCTATATACTGCTTGGCGCTGCGAGCCCATGACCAATCTTGCTGCATCCCTGCGGCGACAATGCGGTTCCACACATCGGGCTTGGCGAACAGGCCCACAGCCCGACGCAATGTTTCCGACAGCGCGAAGGAACTGTAATCGTGGAAGCTAAACCCGGTGGCCGTACCGGCGGCAAGCGTTTCGTCGGTGGCATTGGTCACGCTGTCGACCAGGCCACCAGTGGCCCGCACCACAGGAACCGTGCCGTATCTCAGGCTGTATAACTGACTGAGGCCGCAGGGTTCAAAGCGGCTGGGCATCAGGAACATGTCGGCCCCGGCTTCGATCAGGTGGGCCAGGCGTTCGGAGAATTCAAACTTCACCGCCACCTTTTGTGGATGCCGTTGGGCGAGGGTTTGCAATTGTTCCTGATATTTCGGCTCGCCTGTTCCCAAAATCACCCATTGCACGTTCGAGGATTGCACCCATTCAGCAATGGCGGGAGTAATCAAATCGATGCCCTTTTGTTCCGCCAGGCGGCCCACAAATGCCAACACCGGTGCGCCTCCGTTATCGCGAGGCAGCCCAAATTCTTGCTGCAGTGCGGCGCGGCACTTTGCTTTCCCCTCGCGAACATTTGTGGGGCCGTACTTTACGGGCAGATTAGTGTCGGTTTGCGGATCCCACTGCGAATAATCGACGCCGTTCATAATGCCGGACAGCACATTGCGCCGCTGTTGGAGCACGCCTTCCAGGCCGCTGCCCAACGGAGCGATTTGAATTTCGTCGGCATAGCGAGGGCTGACCGTATTAATAGCGTCGGCAAACACCAGGCCCGTTTTGAGCAAATTCAACTGGCCGAAGAATTCCATTTGATGCCAGTTGAAGTATTTCCAATCCAGTCCTGTCAGCAGCATGTCCCAATGCCAGAACATGCCCTGGTACGACAAATTGTGCACCGTGATTATCGAGGCCGCGCGTTCAAATTGCGGCACGCTGCGATATTCAATTTTGTGGTAAGCCGGCACTAAGCCCGTTTGCCAGTCGTTGCAGTGCAGGATGTCGACATCCAACTCCATCAACCGTACCGCTTCCATGACGGCGCGATTGAAGAAGACAAACCGCTCGCAGTTGTCGGGATAGTCTTTGCCGCCCACCTGGTAGAGGTTGTCGCGATCGAAATAGCGCGGTTGCTCCACAAAATAGACGGGCAAATCGGCGCCGGGAAAACGACCACGCAGTAGCCGGCCCGCTACCATGTTTCGGCCGATCGGAATACTGAGCGGGATGCCAACCGGTTCGATGGAGACGCCGGCCTGAAACACCGAGCGATACGCCGGCATAATCACCGACACCTGGTGGCCCAGGCGTTGTAGCTCCAACGGCAGCGCGCCGCAAACATCGGCCAATCCGCCGGTTTTGGCGAAGGGAACCGCCTCGCTGGTAGCCATTAAAATCTTCACGCCGACAATTCCCCCGCTCCGCCAGGACATGCCGCGACACACCTAAAAAATCATAGGCCGGCATTTGGCTGCCGTCGCCGCCTACAGTAGCAGAATCTAAGGGAAAATTGAACCTGTGCCGGTACGGTCAACCACGTTGGCCTATCGATCCAACTCTATTTCGCAGCAGCAATGAACTCGGCGATCCGATCCAACCCAGCCGATAGGTCACTCATACTCGCTGCGTAAGAAATCCGAATGTATCCTTCCGCGCCAAAGGCGGACCCCATCACCGTTCCCACGTTGTGTTGTTCCAGCAGCGCCAAACACCACTGCGCGGAATTGCCACACTTCACGCCGCCGTACGTTTTGCCCAGATGCGGTTTAACGTTCACGAACGCGTAAAAGGCGCCAGCCATTTCAGGAACGCTTAGGCCGGGTATTTTTGCTAACCGATTGCGGACGAATTCGCGCCGCTTCGCGAATTCGGCATGCATTTCCTTCACGCATTGTTGCGGTCCTTCTAGCGCCGCCACGGCTGCATATTGGCTTACGCTGCATGGGTTGGAAGTTTCCTGGCTTTGCAGATCGCCCATCGCTTTGGCAATGTTGATTGGCGACAGCGTCCAGCCAATCCGCCACCCCGTCATGGCGTACGACTTGCTCACACCGTTGACGACTACGGTGCGTTCCATCAGCCCCGGTCGCACGGTTGGGAAACTCACAAATTTGTGCTGCCCATAAATCAGGTGCTCATAAATCTCATCGCTGACCGCCAGCAGATTTCGCTCCAAAACGACATCGGCCAGTGCGCCGAGCTCTTTCGGGGTATACACGCTGCCGGTGGGATTGCTGGGCGAACACAGCAATACGATCGTCGTGCGCGAAGTGATCGCGCTGCGCAATTGGGCAGGCGTCAGCTTGAAATCGTTTGCTTCCGGCGTTTCTAAAATCACCGGCTTGGCGCCAGTGAGTTTCACCAGTTCTGCATAGCTGACCCAATACGGAGCCGGAATGATGACTTCGTCGCCCGGATTGCACAGCACCGCAAATACATTGTGCAGCGAATGCTTCGCGCCGTTGGAAACGACAACCTGCGCCGGCATATATTCCAAACCAGTCCGCTGCTTGTAGTTTTTAACAATCGCCTTTTTCAATTCGGCAATACCGCTGGCCACGGTGTAATGTGTGTGGCCCGCCTCCACCGCGGCGGCCGCGGCGGCGCAAATGTGCTCAGGCGTGGTGAAGTCGGGCTCGCCAACGCTGAAGTCGTATACCTTTTTGCCCGCGGCCATAAGCTCCTTGGCTTTGGCGGCCATCGCCAAAGTGGCGGAAGGCTCCAGCGCGGAAACCAGATGCGAAACTTGCATCGCCATGAGCGAATTCCTCGAAGTGCGGTGGTCAGTCAATGATTGAATGGCGCGGCACCAAATGCCGCGCGGCGGCCATGTGGTACGTGATAAACAGACAATCATATTCGCCGCTGGGTTCGTGTCCAAGCGGGTCGCCGGGCCGAAAGCGACAGCATGAATTTGTTTTTTGGACACAGCGGCACCGTAGCGCGGAGTCGTGGTGGAATGAATGGATCGTCTGCCATCTTGCGCCGTTCAAAGCAGCGCGCATCAAGCCGGAGCGGCAAACTCGTCTTGACGGATTTTTACCAATCGTGGTCCAATAGCAGCGTGGGGATCAATCCTGCGCACGCCTGCGCGTGAATTGGGAAGATATCGCTCACCGGGAACTTCGATCGACGATCGTAGTACCCTCGTAATTTCGGCGGAAATGGCCTGAACCGGAGCACCCCAGGCTCAACCGCTAAATTGTTCGCATGGGTGCTCGTTTCACCAGGAGCCAATAACAATGGCAACCAAGAAGAAAAGCGCCAAGAAGGCAAAACGCTCTCCGAAGCGAAAGGCGAGCAAGTCCTCCTCGAAGAAAAAGAGCAGCCACAAGTAGTAATTGCCTCTTGAGGCAACCTGTGGTTTGCAGTTGATCTGACGAGAAAGGTCGGCCGAGGCGCCTGCGCTCCGGCCGACCTATTTTTTTGTCGTCGGGATCGGCTATTAATTGGGACCTGCGACGAAGCGTCCGCCGTTGACCAAACGTGTTGGGCGTGTTAGAGTTGCGCTATACGTACTGGATGTTTCTTATTTCCGCGCTCGCCAGACGAGCCGACTTCTTCAAAGCCCTTGCGGGCGGCGAATTCTGTGACCGCTACGGCAACTAGTCTACTTAATAGTTCGATCCGGTTCGACGAGCTAAACCTTTCTCCGACGATGCTTGCGGCCTTAGCCGCCGCCGGGTATTCCGAACCCACGCCCGTTCAGGCCGGCTTAATTCCCCGCGCATTGGCTGGAGTGGATGTGCTGGGGCAGGCGCGCACCGGCACCGGCAAAACCGCAGCCTTCACGATTCCGATTTTGGAGCAGCTGGAGTCGGGGAAAAAACTTGGTCCACAGGCGCTGGTATTAGTGCCCACGCGTGAGCTAGCCGTGCAAGTTCGCGAAGAAATCGTGAAACTGGCGCACGGCCGCAAGACACACTCCGTGGCTTTGTACGGTGGCAAGCCGATCCGGGGACAAATCGACAAGCTCCGCCGCGGTGCGGAAGTGGTCATTGGCACTCCCGGGCGTGTGCTCGATCATTTGGCTCGAGGCACGTTGGAATTGCGCGACTTAAAAATTGTCGTACTTGACGAGGCCGATCGGATGCTGGACATCGGCTTTCGGCCCGACATCGAAAAAATTCTACGCCGCTGCCCACAATCGCGGCAAACACTGCTGCTGTCGGCCACCGTGGCCCCGCCGGTGGAACGATTGGCGCAACGCTACATGCGCGATCCGGAGATGCTGAATTTTTCACCCAAGGATGTGGCCGTCGAAACGATCGAGCAGCTCTATTTCACCGTCGACGCCAATCGAAAGTTTGAGTTGCTGGAAAAGCTCCTCCAGCGGGAGCAGCCCCGGCAGGCGATTATTTTTTGCCGCACCAAGCGAGGTACCGAAAAGATTTATCAGCGACTTTCCAAACGCCTTTCCGATGCCGCCACCATTCATGGCGACTTGCCTCAAGGGACGCGAGACCGCGTGATGGCCGGATTCCGCTCCGGCGAGGTGCGCTACCTAGTGGCAACCGACGTGGTGGGCCGCGGCATCGACGTAACCAATATTTCGCACATCATCAATTACGATATTCCGCAGTTCTGCGACGACTATGTCCACCGCGTGGGACGCACCGGCCGCATGGGCCGCGAAGGCGTGGCTTACACCTTCGTCACGCCCGAGGAAGGCGGCGAACTGACGCGCATTGAAATGCGGATCAACCTGCTCTTGAAGCGCGACGACATGCCGGGCATTTCCACGGTTGGAAAACTCGCCGATACCTCCGGCATTCCGGCGCACGCGGGGCCCATGCAATGGACTCCTGGCGCCGGCTGGGGCGGCGGCGCCGAGGCACCGGCTGGCAATGACGTAAAGCCAGATATAGCATCGGGCGACACGGCCCCAAGTGACGACGGGCCCAAAGAGGAATCGCCGGCTCCCAGTTCGCCCGGCAAAAAGCCCGGCAAGCGTTACCGCCGTGCGCTTTAAAACCCTCAACGTTCGCCGTTTTTATTTTGTCTTGCTGGCGGCGCGAATCAGCTTGATTAACACCGAGCGGTGGCAGCGGCTTTCATTTTCGCAATAGCAGCCCACGGCGATTGGCGTGTGGCGACTGATGGCGGCCAATAATTCTATCGTGTGCCGCGCGGTAGGCTGCTTCATTTCCGTTCGATAGGCTCGGAAGAATTCAGCGGCTGTTTTTTTGCCCGATTGAAACGCTTTGAGCAATTCTCGGCTAGGCGCCACCAGAGGCAGCCAAATATCAAACAAATCGCGGCGTGAGTATTCCCGCTTTGGCACCCCGCGCGGCAGCAAACGCACCGTGCCTATGCGCAGGCCTTCACTTTTTTTGCGCGGCGAACCAATCCGATAGGTCGAAACGTGAAGTTGTGACATTAATTACTCATCGCTTGTGAATTCGTCGCGAAGGAATTTCGCGGCGGCATCCCATTTGTCGGCGGCGGCTGAAAAATCGACTTGCATGGCTTTAATCGTTTGCGGCGTTTCCACGCGCAGTTTGGCATGCACCTCGGGATTCAGCGGAATTTGCACGCTCGCCCCTTCGGCCAGCTTGGTTTCGACTGCCGGCGAAAGGAGATAATCAATCAGCGCCCGGGCAGCTTCCGGGTGTGGACCACCTTTGATTATCATCACGGTGTTCGGAATGAACAGCGTGCCGACGCCGTCTGCTCCTTGATCCGGATATACAATTTCGACCGGCATTCCCTGATCAATTTCGCCCATGGCGTCGTCGGTGTCGGTCAGCCCGAACGCAAATTGACCGGCCGCCACAGCTTCTGCCACGCGCTTATTGCCCCCGAGCACTTGCACGCCGTTGGCTTTTAGCTGTCGGAAATAATCTTTCGCCTTCTCGTCCCCCCACACCGCGAACAAACAAGCAGCTTGCGTGGCCGTCGTGCCGAACAGCGGCTTAGCAATGGCAATTTGTCCTCGCCATTGCGAGTCTGTTAAATCAAGAATCGATTCCGGCTTTTTCTTGCCTGCGATCAGGCTTTTGTTCACCAGCAAAATTCTCGCCCTGGCGGCAAAACCACACCAACTACCAGCGCGCGATTTCCATCGCGGATCGAATGCTGCCGCGGCCGGCGATTGGTACGCTTGGAGCAAGCCGAGCTTCTCCAGCCGCAACGTGTTTAGGATTTCGTTGTTCCAAAACACATCGCATCGCGGTTGCCGAGCCTCGGCAATAATTTCGCTCACCAGGCCAACCGTTTTGGTGCTTTCAACATCGTATTTGGCAAGCGACGTGATGCCGGTGCTGCGGGCAAAATCATCCAGAATCGGCGCGGAGAATTCTTCGTCCAGAGCGGTGTAAACGACAACTTCTTTTTGCGCGCCGCCATTTCGAGCTTGCCCGGAACAGCTCGCCATCAGCAGGCCCGATGTACCGGCCAAAAAAACAACCAAACACTTCAATAATGACGGTTGGCAGTGCTGCATCGTACGATTTGCTGACCGGCCGAGCGGAATTCGCACATCCGGCCCACATTGGCGGAAGTTACAATGAAAATAGCGGAACGATTTGCAGTTTTTTTGAAAGTAATGCTGGTCAATCATTATATGATTTCTCGATTTCGCTTGACCAGCATGCTGGCGTGCATTTGCATCACTCTGATGGCCCGTTCTGCTGTGGGTGGAAGCGACA
>DASXPQ010000364.1:0-6547 GCA_036493575.1 Pirellulales bacterium | reverse complement strand
TGTATCAATCGCCTTCGTATTTTCGCATCATCTTTCGCGAGTGGGTAGCCATGAGTTTGCGGAGGGCTGGTGGCTCGGCGACAGTGGCTTGATCGCCATAGCCGATAATCCACCAAGAAATTTCGTTGAGCCCTTTTACTTTGGCGCGGAAATCGAGTGTGCCGTCGTCGTTCCATTTCAGGCTTTGAGTTTTGTGCCATTTAACTTCCGCGACATTGCGAGCAACAGTCTTCGAAAAGTTTACGAGAATGTCGTAATTAGGACCCGACGCTGGAATGAAATGCCACGCATTGCCTAAGTAACGGTCGAGCGAAAAGTTGCGGGGAATTTCATAGCGATCTTCCGTGACTTGCAGACCGCGAATGCGCGTCATGTTAAACGTGCGCACCGAGCGATGAATCGAAGAACGACCAATCACGTACCAACTATGCTTCGTGAACCAGATGCGATAGGGCGAGAGGCGAGTTTGGATGATCGTCCGGGCAGAAAAGTCGTCATACTGCAAGCGAACACAACGGCGCTTGCCGATTGAATCCACTAAATGATCGTACACGGAACACTTGTCGCCAATCGGACTTGGTTGATGCAGACGGATATGAATGGCGTCGGCCTGGCCGCGAAGTTGCTTGCGCCAGGCGACTGGCAAATTGCTCTCCAGCTTGTGGGCGGCCGTGCGCGCTGCCGCTAGAAATGGCATCTGACGGACATCGCCTAATTCATGACACAGCGCCAACACGGCCAACGCCTCCTGGGGCGTAAACTTGGTCGGCGGCAGAAAGTACGTGCCGGCGAGATGATAAACTTGAAATTCGTCGTCGTGCGTCAGCGGTACGCCGGCCAGACGAAGCACTTCCAGATCGCGAAAGACAGTCCGGCGGCTGATTTTGCACTGCGCCGCCAACGAATCAACGTTGTGCCCTTTTCCAGCCTGCAGCAGGCCGATCATTTGCAGCAGTCGGTTGAGCCGTGTCAGATTCATAAGAATCGGTCGACTTCCACTGGCTCGTGCTGACGGCGTTTGGAGGAGTAGGAGCGTCCGACGTTGTTTCGTTGGATTGCTTGTCGGCTGAATTCAGCGACAGGTCGCCCCAATCGAAAGGCGATTCGGCGCTGGCGAGCCGCACTTGTCGGTCGCGCACCGGTGCTTTCGTTGATTTTGCCGTTGTGCCCGCGTTGTTCAAGGTGTCAGCGGGCGAGATACTGCTTAATTTCGCCGAATTACGCTGGTTGTCGGGTTGCACCGCAGCGGCAGGCACGGTCTTGCTTCGGTTGGCGCCGCCGCTAACCGCACGAGGTCCCGTTCTGCTGGCGGCCGGGCCGGGCATGGGAGCCGGCAACTCTTGCTTGTTGCTCGGCGGAGCAGCCTGTTGAGGCGGCGGGGAAGTGACTTCTTCGGCGCCGGCTTCCATCGGCGCGCCGTCCACGTGACCGGCAATTCCATCGGAATTTTGGAATTGTTGGAACGGTCCTTCGCTGAACACAGCCGGACGCGATACGCCGTAATCCATATACATGCCAGCGTCACGAGCCCGGGCCCGACGCTTGGCATCGAAATATGCCTTGGCCGGCCACGGACCTTCCGCCAAATACACGCCGTTGTATTCCAACAGCGAGCCCTTGCGGAAATGAACCAGCATGATTGCCTTGTTGTAGTCGGTCAGCGAGCGATAGTAAGCAGCCTCGGCATCGGCGCGGTTACGCTGTGCTTCCAACAACAGGTCCAGGGTCACGGTGCCGGCGTCGTAGGCGGCTTTCACCGCTTCTACCTGTTGTTCGGCGGCCACGCGACGGTTGAAGTTGGTTTGCGTCAGCGTGTAGTTCGTGTCCACATCGCGAATGGCATCAGCCAACTCGTGCGATAGTTCAAGTTCTTGATCCTGCAGAATGGAACGTTCCCGTGCCAGCTGCAATTGTGCGTTGCGAACGGCTGCCAGCGGTTGCCGGAAACCAATCGGCATGCTGAAATTAGCGCTCACCTGCCATTCTTGGAATGCGCCAGTGGCCAGCGTGGAAAATGCGTCAGTGCCCGGGAGCTGACCGCCATTGGTGGTCGTAAACGGTGTGCCAGGCTGTTCGATAAGATCCTGGCCAACGCCTAGGAACCGGTATTTGCCGCCCACATCCAATCGCGGCAACAGCAGATTTTTGGCGGCAATCAGCTGCATTTCCATTTGCTTAATGCGCCATTTTTCCTGGCGCAACTCGACGGAGCGGCACAAGCCTTCCGCATGGATATCGCACCAATCGAAAACCACTTTGGCATCCGTTGGCTCGTCGCAAGGACGAATCAGCCGACCATCGGTGGCAGCCAGGCCCATCATGTACCGCAGTCGATTTTCCGCACGGTACAAGTCGTTCAACGCGGTTTCCAATGAACTGCGGAACAGGAAGTACTGAGCGCGAGACTGAGCTTCCTTGTCGGCTTCGCCGCCACGGGCGCCCACTTCGTACTTGGCATGCACTTCCTTCCATGTTTGCAAAGCGGAATCACGGCCGCCACGAGTGGCTTCCAGATTGCGATAGGCAAAATACAATTCCCAATAAGCGGTTTCCACATCTTCCACGAAGTTGCGGACGCCGGCTTCAAAATCGGCTAACCGAATATCAGTGCGGATGCGGGCGATGATCACGCCGTCGTATTGCAGGTACGTTCCAATGCCGCGGAGCGGATCGAACGGACCGGCAATGCGGTTGTACAAGCTGCCGGCTCCTTGCAACAACGGTTGCTTGAAACCCAATTCAAAGTTTTGGGTCCAGTCGGTGGCTGTTTGGCGGAATGTGTTGTTACTGGCATCATAAGCGGTGTTACTGAACGCGCTAACTTCGGCACCGGTCACTGTGGTTTTGGTAATACCGGTTTGGAACGTGCCTGTATCGCCAGCGAATACATTGTTTGGAAATTGGCTGGGTGGAACCTGCAAAGGACTCGCGAGGAGGTTTTGCGGCTCGTCATGCTTATCCCAAACGGCGCTGGCTTGCAGTTGAGCGTCAAATGCCGACAGGGCGCCTTCGACGCCGAAAATCGGATCGCTTTCAAACAGCGCCGGCTCATAAACAGTCATCACGCTGGGCGATTGGGTGAGGAGTGTTTCTGGCGTTTGCGTGACTTGTGTTCGGGCCGTATTCGGCTGAATGAATAGCCGCACGCCCAATGACCGCATCACTTTGCCGTTTTCCAGGGCAATTTTCACGGCATCGGACAAACTCAAGTCCCACATTTCTTGGGGCTTGGGATTGCTGATGGTCAACGGTGCCGGCGGATTGTTCACTTCCTGGATGCTGCACGTCTTGGTGTCGGGGTAATCAATATTGGTGGCCATTCCCACGTAGTGCGACAGATCGCCGTCCTCATGGAAATAGAACGGCTGCGTGGGTGAACAGCCCGTGGCCCAAAGAGCCATCGAAATCAAGAATGCCGACAGCATCAGCCGTTGGCTAAATCGGATGCGGTAATTCATTGCTTTCACATCCCCCGTGGGAGCCTGCAGGGCGATGGCTGGAAGCACGACGCTGCTTCTGCCATCAAATAACGCTGCTGCGAACTACGTCATTTCCCCCCCGGGACCACTCGCTTTGGCCTGGAGCGCGTCGGAGCGCGCGCCGCCTGTCGATACAAATGGCAAACTTGGTATCGACGAATCAGCCCGCAGACTTTTGCGAAAACGCAAATTCACCGCGACCGGCAAGGTCCACAAAGACGCCGCGACTTAGGCAAGTTACCTGCCTTGTGACAGCAGCAGGCGATTTTGATTTGCTAGCATCTCAGTCCGAAGTTTCGCGCGTCGTATCGTGCGCCAATTTTTGGCTTTGATACTCGTCCGGATAGTCCATATCCGCTAGCACGTCGGGATTACTGACAGAGAATTCGTGAACGTCTTTGGGATGCGCGTCTAACAGGCCACGAAGGCCAACGCCATCGTACTGCGTCAGTACCTCGCGGAAGTATCCGGCGGACAAAATGGTTGGATGTCCTCGTTTTCCCAGGAATGCTGGCATCACTATGCCATGCCCGGACGATTCGTATGCTTCCACAAGTTGCTGGATAAGTCCGGTGCGAATTGTCGGTTGGTCGCCCAAGGCAATGAGCGCGGCATGGCAATCGGTAGGTAAAGCACTTAGGCCGCAGCGCACGGAGGTGAGCATTTCGGCGTCCCGGTCTGGATTATGTACGAGGACGACCTGACGGCTAGCCAAAACTTGAGTGATGGCAGAAGTGTCCGCCGCAGCGTCGCCGCCAATCACAACCACAATCGGATTCAAACCGGCGGCGGAGATTTGATCGACAATATATTCGATGATCGTTTTGCCGTCCCATGGCAACAGCAACTTCTGTGTTCCCATGCGGCGGGAGCGCCCGGCAGCCAAAATGATTGCGGCGATCGACAAAATTTCACCACTAGGTTATTAACGCTGCCGATTCATCGCATCGCTCCAAGCCCAAAACAAAATCAACTTGTCGCCACGCGAATCGGCATTTGGCGAACTCGCTGGCCCGTGGCGTGGTACACAGCATTGGCGATGGCAGGAGCAATGGCAATGATCGGTGTTTCGCCGGCCCCGGCCGACGGTGACTCATTTGGGCTAATATGAATGTCTAACTCCGGCACGTCGTCAAAGCGGGGCACTAAATATTTGGAGAAGGCAGCATTTTGCATTTGGCCATCTTTAAATTTCATCTCCTCGCGCAGCGCCGGGCCCAGACCCATAATAATGGCCCCCATCACTTGTGTGCGCAAGTTCTCAGGATTTACCACAGCGCCGGCCTCGAACACCTCGCACACTTTGCGAACCGAAATTTCTTGGGATTTAGGATCAATTTCTATTTCTACACACGCCGCGACGACCGATCCTTTATCCGTGCCGCAAGCCACGCCGATGCCAACATTATCTTTCTTGCTGCCCCATCGATTGGCCCAATCGAACTGTTTGCCCGCTTTTTCCAGCACTGCTCGCAACCGCGAGTTTTGTAAGTGGGCCAGCCGGAAATCCAGCGGATTGCGGCCGGCGGCTGCCGCCAGTTCGTCCATAAACACTTCGGCTGCAAAAGTGTTAGCGGTCGATGCAAGCGCTCGATATGAGCCGTGCCGCAATGGCGCATCGGCTGCGATGACGCTTGTTTTTGATTTGTGTGGCGGGACTTTGTAGAGCGGCTCCAACGATTGGTTGCCGGAATTAACGTTGATGAAATACCAACTGGTAATGCCACCGTCAACGTCCAAAGTTGCTTCGGCCTTAATTAAGCCCGCGGGCCGGAAGTACGCCCAGGTAAATTCCTCGGGGCGTGTCCAGCGAAGTGAAACGGGCTTGCCGGCTGCTTGCGCCAACTTCGCGGCTTCAACAGCGCACTCACCGGTGTGCTTACCACCAAAGCCTCCGCCAAAATCCGGTGTGATCACGCGGATTTTATCTTCAGCGATTTTCAAGGCGCGCGCCAATTCGCCGCGCACGGAAAACGGCCCTTGGGTGGCGGTCCAAACCGTAAGTTTGTTGTCATTCCACTCAGCCACGGCCGCGCGCGGTTCCATCGGGCAATGTTGTACGTAAGGAACGTGATAGGCAGCCTTGACCGTCTTGGCGGCGGCAGCCAATTCGTCAGTGTACGGATTGCTCGGCACGCCTCCCTTGGCGGTTTTTTCTAAATGATCGAACAATTCGTCGCTCGCTGGATGCTCGGGATGGTCCCATTCGGCGGTTGCAGCGATCGCTTCAATCGCTTGATTAGCGAGATAGGAACTGGGAGCAACGACACCAACAAAATCGCCATCTTGCACAACGATGACGCCGTCCATCTCCTTCGCGGGGCCTAAGTCCACGGTTTTCAGCTTCGCCGGTTTTGAATTCAAACCGAACGACGGTGCCCGCAACATTTTGCCATACAGCATGCCAGGCCGAATAATGTCGGACGGATATTGATGCACGCCGTTAACCAAATCATGCCGATTCGGGCGCGGCGTAGCCACACCCATGACTTTCCATTCTTTGACCGGAGCCAGGCTGACCGTTGTGGGAACGTTTTGCTCGAATGCTTTCACGGCATCTTCGGCGGCGGCAAGATCGGCATAGGATTGCGTGCGGTTGCTCGCGGTGTGAACGACTTTACCATCGTGTACTTCGACTTCGGCGGGCTCAACGTTCCAAGTTTTACAAGCCAGTGCAACCAAGAGCTCGCGTGCCGCTGCGGCGCCCTGACGAATCGCCGGCACCGTGCGCGGCGTGCTGCCGCTGCCGGCGGTGATGCCGTCGTTGGGCACCAGCGCGGTATCGGCCATCACTAAGTTGATGCAATCAACCGACACTCGCAATTCTTCCGCCGCAGCCTGCGTTAATTCAGCGCGGGCTCCTTGCCCACCTTCGACCTTGCCGGTGAACACCGTGATCGCGCCATCTTTACCAATGTGCAATCGCGCGGCATAGGTGGTCGGCCCGCCGCCAAAGAATCCACCGCCGCCCCGCCCACGAGGTCCTTTGCGGCCACCTTCTTCTTGTGCCCAGAGTGGATGGGCAACTGCAATGACTAATCCGGCGCCCAGCACTTGAACAAACTGTC
>DASXPQ010000363.1:0-2981 GCA_036493575.1 Pirellulales bacterium | reverse complement strand
GGCCGGCATTTGGATCAAATTCACCCCCGTACAGCCCGGCCGCGGTTCGTTTGGCCGCACCGACGCCGATGGCAACTATGAATTGAAGTACACCCAGGAAAAAAAAGGCGCAGTGGTCGGTCGGCAGCGAGTATCATTAGGCTCCGGCGGCGAAGTCGGCGAAGGGGGAAATTTGATTCACCCTGAAGTCGAATTACACTCCGCAGAAGTCGACGTGCACAGCGGCGCCAACACGCTGAACTTTGAGCTAGCGAAATAGCCGCCTCGCGCCGAGCTTGTCGCCGCTCGTGTTGGAACAGCAGAAAGTATTCCGTGCACCGGACCTTTAGGAATTTGTTGGCCTTGCTTTCGGCCTGTGTGGCCGCCGGGCCACTTATTGCCGCGGCCCAGTTGCCCGCATTTCCATCGGCCCAAGGAGCCGGCATGTTTGCCGTCGGCGGACGCGGCGGCGATGTTTACTTCGTCACGAATTTAAACGATACCGGGGCCGGGAGCTTTCGCAACGGCATCTCCACGGCCAACGGCCCGCGGACCATTGTGTTCAATGTCAGCGGCACAATTCACCTGGCCAGCGACATTAGCATTGGTAAGCCCGACATTACTGTTGCCGGCCAGACCGCGCCGGATGGTGGCATTACGATTGCCGATCGAGAAGTGCGGGTAAGCAACACGCACGATGTTGTTTTGCAGTATTTGCGATTTCGCCCGGGCGACACGTTCACGCAGCCGACCAATCCCAGCGGATACCAACCGGATTCGTTGGGCGTGGAAAACTCGACAAATGTCATGATCGATCATGTCACCGCTTCCTGGAGCGTCGACGAGGGGCTTTCCGTCACCCACAGTTCCACGGGCGTCACGGTCGAGTGGTCGCTGATCAGCGAGGCGCTGCACAACGCAAACCATCCCGACGGTGGCGATCACAGTTTTGCCTCGCTAATTAACGGGGGCGATATTACCTATGCGTACAACTTGTACGCGAGCAATCGCAGCCGCAATCCGCGGCCGGAAGGGGGCGTAAGCGCCGGCACGGCGGGAACCACGAAGCTCGATTTCGTGAATAACGTGATCGAAAATCCAGGCGATCGCTATGGCTACAGCGGCGACAATGTTTCCAGCAATGATGCCTATTCGATGAACTATGTGAACAACTACGGCATCAAAGGCCCCAATACCACGGCGTCGGCGCTGTTCGTGCCGGCTTCTACGGCATCGACCATTTATGCACCTTCGGGAAGTTTCATTGATAACAATTCCAATGGCGTTCTTGACGGCGTCGCCGCCTCCGGTTCAACCTTTGTTTCCGGCGCCTTCACCAATGCCGCCGCGCGCATCGACGACGGCGGTAAACTTCCAGCGGTGGCAACCTATAGCGCCACGCAGGCATACATTCAAGTATTGAGCCGCGCCGGCGCAAACTTTTACCGCGATTCCGTCGATCGTCGCATTGTTCGCAGTGTAATCAATCAAACCGGCACCGCTATTGATTCGCAAAACCAGGTGGGCGGTTGGCCAACCCTTCCCTCCGGCACTGCACGCACCGATTCCAACAGCGACGGCGTGCCCGATTATTTTGCCCTGGCCAACGGCTTCAACGCCTCAACGAATATCCGCACTACGCTTTCGCGCGATGGCTCCGGCTATACGTACATGGAAGAATACTTGCAATCGCTTACCCCCAATGCCGTGCCGGTTTTACCGGCAGCCTTGCAAACCATTGGTGTGCGCACTTCGTTCGGCCGGGGCGCCGACGCCCAGGTGAACGAAAACGGCGGGCCGCCGGCCAGCAGCAGCGGCAATGGATCGGGAACGACCTTGAACGCACAATGGGGGGGCAGTACAGGAACAATCAATCAAGCGGTGGTGTTAAAATTCGATATATCGCAGATCCGCCGGGGCTCCATTACCGATGCGAACTTGCAACTGACTGCCGCGAATAACATCAGCGGCACGCATACATTCAATGTCTACGGGCTGGAACAAGATGCCGTTGGTTGGGATTGGCAAGAATCGTCGATCCAATATAGCGGCGCGCCGGGCCTTACGTACGACGCCAAAAGCGGCACGCTGGGTTTAGATCCGACGAACCGCGACATCGCCGGAATCCTCGCGCTGGGAAATCTCACAGTTGGCACGACCGCCGCTGGAAGCACGGTCACATTCAGCAATCCGAACCTGGCGGTTTTCTTGAATCTTGCGGCGTACTTCCAAGGCGCCGCGCAAGACAATTTAGTGACCCTGCTGCTGGAGCAAACCAGCAGCACCACTTCGCCGGCCAGTTTTTATTCCAAGGAGGGAAGCTCCGCATTTGCTCCGCAGTTGGGAATTACCGGAATGGTAGGGCCGCTGAAAGGCGACTTCAATCGCGACGGATTTGTTACCAATTCCGACCTGCAAAGCATGCTCGGCGCGCTAATGAATCTCGGGGCCTATCAATCATCACACGGTTTATCGAACGACGACCTATTAGCGATTGGCGACATCAACGGCGATGGAGCAGTCGATACCGCCGACGTGTTGCCGCTGTTAAACGTCGTAACCAGCGGCGGCGGCTCCGTCGTGCCAGTTCCGGAACCTGCAACGTGTTTGCTGTTCCTCGTCGGCAGTTTCCCGCTGCTGTGCCGGAGGCCCGGAGCGTGTGGAAAAGCGCACGGCCTTAAGGTAGGCTAGCGACAGTTCAAGCCACCTAATTTGGAGTTCTTTTCATGACGCGCTTTTTCTGTCGGACGCTTTCGATGGTTGCATGGTCGTTGTGTTCCTTGACCGCGGTTGCCGCGGATCCAGTTGATCAGAGCGAAACGCGCATTAAGCCGCCTTATGCAAATGCGCCAGAACTAACGGCCAAGGAAAATGTGCCCAAAGGAGAAGTGCATACATTCAAAATGGATTCCAACGATAGCAAATCGTATCCCGGTTTGAACGGCCATTATGTTCGCGATGTGTGGGTTTATATCCCGAAACAATACGTGCCAGGCACGCCG